>CACZTK010000023.1 GCA_902784095.1 uncultured Erysipelotrichaceae bacterium
CGATCTGTGATTCCTTTAATGGCACCAAATCTTTCTTTTACCCCTTTCGCGAACTTATAGGTAACAGATTCAATAGGTGTTCCATATACAGAATAATCAATATCCTCTTCGCTTTTCCATTGCTTGCAGGCATCATTTAATCTTTGCATTACTTCAAGTCCAAATTCTTTTCCTTTACCATTATCAGTATGAGAATGACCTGTCATATATTTAACGCATTCATAAAGTCCTGCATATCCTAAAGAAATTGTAGAATATCCGTGATGTAATAAATCATGAATTGATTCACCTTTTTCTAAACGAGCAAGTGCTCCATGTTGCCATAAAATTGGAGCAACATCACTTGTAACTTTAGAAAGTCTCTTATGACGAATCTTTAAAGCTCTATGACAAAGTTCAAGTCTTTCATCCATAATTTTCCAAAAGTCATCCATATCTTTATCAGATGTTAAAGCAATATCAACAAGGTTAATTGTAACAACACCTTGGTTAAATCTACCATAGTATTTTCCAACACCTTCTTTATAGTTCTTAGCTTTTGCAATATTTCCTAAGCTAATTGATCTATCAGGTGTTAAGAATGAACGACATCCCATACATGGATAGCAATCACCTTCACCATTTTCATTAATCTTTAATTGTTTCATTACTTTTTCACTAATATAATCAGGAACCATTCTCTTAGCAGTACATTTAGCAGCAAGTTTTGTTAAATAATAATATTTACCTTTTGGATTCATATTATCTTCTTCAAGAACATATAGAAGTTTTGGGAATGCAGGAGTAATATATACACCATTTTCATTCTTCATTCCTTCTGTTCTTTGTTTTAACACTTCTTCAATTAACATAGCAAGTTCTTCTTTATATTCATCTGTTTCACCTAAATACATACAAACACTTAAGAAAGGAGCTTGACCATTAGTTGTAGTCATTGAATTAATTTGATATTGGAATGTTTGAACTCCATCGGTAATTTCTTTAGCTAAATCTTCTTTAGCAAACTTTTCAATTTGTTCTTTAGTTAACTTACGTCTTTTATATTTAGCTAAATATGATTCATAACTTGATCTAATAAATGGAGCAAGATGTGTAAGTGTAATAGTACATCCTCCATATTGAGATGAATTAACTGCTGTGATAAGTTGTGTTGCGATTGTCATAGCAGTTAAGAATCTATGAGGTTTTTCAATCATTACACCATTGATATTAGTACCATTTTGTAACATATCATCTAAGTTAATTAAATCACAGTTATGTAATGCATTTTGTGCGAAATAATCAGCATCATGGAAATGAATAATTCCATCATCATGTGCTTGAACTATATCTTCAGGAAGTAAAAATCTTCTTGTAATATCTGTTGATGTAATTCCTGCTAGATAATCTCTTTGAGTAGTAACAACTTGTGCATCCTTATTAGAATTTTCTGTGTTCCAATATTCACTTTCACCATCAATTAATTCTTTTATTGATTGATCAGTTGTATTACTACGTCTAACAAGTTCTCTTGTATATCTATATGTAATATATCTTTTTGCTAGTTCATACTTACCAATAGCCATAAGTTTCATTTCAATAATATCTTGAATATCTTCAACAAGAATTCTCTTTTTTCCTAGCCTTTCGATATACTTAATTATATTTTTTATTTGAATAGATGAAGCTCGTTCTTCCTCTTCTACTTCTAAATTTGCTTTTTCAATAGCATCCTCAATCTTTTGTGGACAATAATCTACCATATGTCCGTCTCTTTTTATTATTTTCATGACTCTTTCTCCTATTCTACTTTTTGTTCTTACACGATTATTATAACTCACTAAAAATAAAATACATTGTTGCATTTGCAACATTTTACAAAATTTGATAAAATATTTTTAGGAGGTGTCAAAATGACCAATCTTTTTGAAAATATAAGTGATAAAAATATCCTTAAATTAAAACGAATTTTAAAGGCCAACTCTATAAAATATAAGAAGAATGTAAACATTCTGTCAAATGTCAATAAGGACAGTTTTATAGCTATAGTTGACAGTGGTAGTGTCGAATTAGAATTCAACGACTACGATGGAAATAAAACGATTTTAGAAAATATAGGTGAAGGTGAAATCTTTGGTAGTCTTACTACATCAATTTATAATGAAGAAGTAAGTTGTATTACTAAAGAAGACACTCAAATAACCTATATTGAATATGATGAAATAACTAATGATGAAATCATAAAAACTGATTTCTATATTATATTCATTAAAAATTTAATCAAGATTCTTAGTGATCAAGTAAGTTCAAAGAATAATAGAATTGAACTACTTACAAAAAAAACAACGCGTGATAAATTACTTGAATATTTTAAGACTCAAGCAAAAATCAAAGGAAATAAAACTTTTACAATTCCCATAACATTCACAGAACTAGCAACTTATCTATCAGTAGATAGAAGTGCTATGACAAGGGAAATAAGTTATTTAAAAGAAGAAGGATTTATAAAAACTAATGGTAGAAAAATAACCCTATTATATTAGTTATTTATTCTTTCCTTCTTTTTTTATAACAAAATCTTGTTTTACTTGTTCTAAACTATTATATTGTTTTATTACTTCATCATCTATTGTTGCGGGCACCAAATAATCATTATTATTTTTTACATATACTTCTGCTTCCATTAATATATCTTTATTATGAAATTTACACAAATCATCTACTTCTTCTATAAAGTTAGATAATTCTTGTTTCTGATAATCATTTATATCATTAGGAATATACATTGCAACAACACCTTTAAATATATGAATTGCAATATGATTTTCAAAGTTTCCTGTATGTTCCTTATTATACCAATTAATATGTTTTTTTTCTGTTTCAGAATGAGCATCTGTAGTATTATTAGACTTAAAAGTACAATCTTCAAAAATACTAATAAAACCACTATTATCTGTATTTAGAACTAATTTTTCCATATCTTCTTCAAATAATAACATATCTAAGTCAAAGGTTGTATACTTCTTATACATTTCTTTTTCTTCTTCAGTTAACATTCCTACTTTATTTCTTAGGAAAACAGAAACTACATTCTTTGGATTTCTATTTTCAAGTATTGCATTATACTCTTCTTCACTATACTTATCCTTATGTAATTTCATAACATATTTCATAGTACTATATTCAAATTTATCATAATCTTCAAAACCATCTCTTATATTATGATCTACTATTTCTAATTCTTGTTGTTCTTTAGGTGTAAAATTAGATATAGTATTCATTATATTTTGATAATCATCTTTAGTTAAAGAATATGCTATATCTATATAAGGTGAATTATTATACTCCAGTATTGTAGTATAATTATCTAAATACATCCTATCTGCTTCATCACAATATTTACCAATATTTTCACTAATTTCTTCAAAAGTTATTTCTTTACAAACACCATCTTTAAATGTAATAAATCTTCCCATATAAACACTACCTCTCAAGTAAACTTAAGTTTACTTTTTCTTTTGCTAAATCAATTGTATCTACATAACAATCTACTATATCCCCTACACTGAATAAATCAGATGGATGTTTAATATATTCTTTACTTAATTTAGATATATGAGCAAGTCCATCATTGTGAAGTCCAATATCTATAAAAAGTCCAAAATCAACTACATTTCTAACTGTTCCTTGTAATTTCATCCCAACAGTTAAATCTTTTATATCTAAAACATCACTTTTTAATATAGGTTGAGGCATTTCATCTCTTGGATCTAAATTAGGCTTTTTAAGTGACGCAATAACATCTTCTAAAGTATAAGTATCTGTATTTAGTTTTTTAGAATACTCTTCTATATTAATATTATCTAATTTAGAAACTAAATTATCTGTACCTATATCATCTTTAGAACAATCTAAATATTTTAAAAGATTTAGAGCTACATCATAACTTTCTGGATGAATTGCTGTTTTATCTAAAATATTATCTCCATCAACTATTCTTAAGAAGCCTATTGCTTGAGTATATGTTTTATCAGTTAATAATTTTTCTTTTTTAATTTCTTCACGTGATTTAATTTTTCCATGACTTTCACGATAATCCAAAATTTTATCAATAGCCTTTTTTGATATTCCTGATACATATTTTAAAAGAGCAGATGAGGCTGTATTAATATTAACTCCTACACTATTTACACACTTTTCAACAACAAAATCTAAAGACTCAGATAATTTTTTTTGGGATACATCATGTTGATATAATCCTACTCCAATTCCTTCTGGTGGAATTTTAACAAGTTCTGCAAGTGGATCTTGAATTCTTCTTCCTATACTAACTGCACTTCTTTTTTCAACAGCTAAATCAGGGAATTCTTCGATTGCTAGTTTTGAAGCACTATAAATTGATGCTCCTGCTTCTGATGTAATAATATATTTACATGATAGATTATATTCTTTTATCATTTCTGCACAAAATCTTTCTGATTCACGTGATGCTGTTCCATTACCAATAGCAATAATATCTACATTATATTTTTTTACTAGACTAGCAACAATTCTTTTACATTCATTAACTTTATCAATACTAATATTATTTAGAAATGGTTTAACAACTGTAGAATCTAAATAATTACCTTGCTTATCAATAACTGCTAGTTTACAACCATTAACAAATCCAGGATCAAAAGCAAGTACTACCTGTTCCTTCATAGGTGGAGTTAAAAGTAAAGCTTCTAAATTCTTACCAAAATTATCAATTGCTGCAATTTCACCTTTTTCAGTAAGTTCACTTCTTATTTCTCTTTCTATAGATGGTTCTATTAATCTTTTATAGGAATCTTCTATTGCTTCTTTAACATAATCACATACAAAACTCTTATCATTTTTAATAATTTTTTTATTTAAATAGTCTATAATATAATCTTTTTCCACATCAATAGAAACATTTAAAATTTTCTCATTTTCTCCTCTATTTAAAGCAAGTATACGATGTGGTTTAATCCACTTAACTGGTTCATTATAGTTATAATACATTTCATATACTTTAGAATCATCTTGAGCATTCTTTTTTAAACTTGAAGAGATAATTCCATTCTTAAAAAAGTAATTTCTAATATATTTTCTATAACTAGCATTATCACTAATCCATTCAGCAATAATATATTTAGCACCAGTTATACACTTATCAACATCTAAATCATCTTTTATAAATTTAGAACATAGATTTTCTATATTACCATTAGTTGGAAAAGACATAATCAGTTTTGCTAGAGGTTCAAGTCCTAAAGCAATAGCTTCCGTTGCCTTTGTCTTTTTCTTTTCTTTATATGGCCTATATAAATCTTCTACTTCAACTAATTTAGAACAATTAAGTATTTGAGTTTTTAATTCTTCTGTAAGAAGTCCTTTTTCATCAATTAATCTAATTACATCTTCTTTTCTTTTTAATAAATTTTCTTGATACAAATAAACTTCACTTATTTTTCTAATTGTTTCTTCATCAAGTGCTCCTGTTGCTTCTTTTCTATATCTAGCAATAAAAGGAACCGTATTTCCTTCACTCAATAGATTTAAAACAGTACTGACTTGTTTTTCACTAATTTCCAAATCTTTACTTATTTCTGTAATTATCATCTCGTTCATATCTACACCTCTAAATTATAATACCAAAATAAAAAGTCAATTTAAAGTATTGACTTATATCTTTCTTTGTGATTTTAAATATTTTACCTTACTATACACGATATCTTTATTATCATAATTATTTTTCTTTTTTAATCCTAATACATTAAAATAATTATTTAATGGTGTCAATGTGCTCTCATCTATTCGATCAATTCCCTTTTCTTGTTGCTCAGAATACACTCTCTTAGTCTCAATATCTATATAACCCCTTTCTGTTTTTCTACAGATTCTAGACTCTAACAAAAAGCACTTTTCAACATCCCCAAAATAATATGATGATATTATTAAATTACTAACATAAAAATTGTCATATTTCATAATACCACCACCCTTTGACACGTATATTTTAAACCCTAGTCAAAAAAATGTCAAATTAAAAGAATTACTTTAAGAATTCCTTTAATTCAGAAGCACTTTTAAATCCTATTGATTTTTTTAATTCTTTTCCTGATTCAAACACTATTAATGTTGGTATTGACATAACTCCATATTCTCTAGATATATTTTCTGCATTATCAACATTAATTTTATAAAAATCATAATTATCTATTTCATCAGACAATTTTTCAATTACTGGTGAAAGCATTTTACATGGACCACACCAATCTGCATAGAAGTCCACTAAAACCTTCTTATTTGAAGATAATACCTTATCTTTGAAATCCTTTTCTTCAATACTAATAACTGCCATAAATTCATCTCCTTTTCTTCAATTATATCATATGTTTAGTTATATAAATTTTTTTTAATTTTTTTTGCTTTTTTTATTGACTTTTTTGCAAACTTCGGTTAGTATATAAATCACCAATTCGGCATTAGGCGAATTGGTCGCTAGTATCACACTAGCCAACCCCTTTTTATTCTTTTTGGAGACTGCCCTCAGGGGGTGCAGTCTCTTATTTTTTTGTAAAAAAAAATTCCATAATTGGAATTTTTTTAATATCCTAAGTCTTTTAATACTTTTTGTACTTCTGACTTATATTTATCGCTAACATCTAAGTATACAACTGTGTTATCGATTCTAGAAACAACTTTGTATTGACCATTTGTAGTAACAGTATATTTATCATTGTTACCCAAACTAACTGAAGTTTCTACTGCACCAGATGATTTTGAATTTTCGAAAGTAGTTTTGTTATTATTAAAGAAACTTACTGCATTGTCATTATCAGATAATCTATAAAATTCTATTTGATATGAACCGCTTTTTTCTAATGCAATAAGAGCTTGTTCTACATATTCATAATTAGAAAATTGAGATGTAGCATCTTGAACAGTAAAATCTTTACTTTCCATTTTACTCTTATAATCATCTGTTGTAATTGCTTTTTTATTTCCACAGCCTGTAGTTAAAGTAGTACAAAAAACTAATAATAACACTAATAGTATTTTCTTAAGATTGCAACTCTTCACTATCATTACCTCCTATAATATTAGTATAACACATATTTATTAAAACTATAATTTTTTTTCTTCTAGGGATTTATAATAGTCATATCTTTCCATTGCACTTGCTTTATTCTCTTCTAATAATTTCTTATAATCCTTATTTAGTTTTTTTAGTGAACGATATCTATCTTCTCCACCAATAAAGTCTGCATATTTAGAAAAGTCTGCTTTTGAATCCATTTTAAATTCTTGCGTTTCTGGATTATAGTGGAATAATGGGAAATACCCTGATTCTGTAGCACTTTTTTCTTCGTGCAAACTATTTTTCATTCCTTCTAATATTCCTTGTGCAATACATGGTGCATAACAAACAACAATAGATGGTCCATCATACTTTTCAGCTTCTTCTAACACTTTAACAGCTTGATTTGGATTAGCCCCTAATGAAATTGCTCCTACATATACATGTTTATATGTTAATGCAATCTTTAATAAGTCCTTTTTCTCAGCTTGTTTACCACTTGATGCAAACTTAGCAACAGCACCAATCCTTGTAGATTTAGATGATTGTCCACCAGTATTTGAATATACTTCTGTATCAAGAACTAAAATATTTACATTTTCATGATTTGCTAGAACATGATCAATTCCATTATAACCAATATCATATGCCCAACCATCTCCTCCTACTAAGAAGAAACTTCTAGGTCTAATAAAATCTTTTAATTCTAATAATTCACTAATCTTAGTATCATCAATTATTTCTAATAGTTTATCTGCATTTTCAAGATTTTGTTCTTTAACATAATCTTTATATACTTTTGCTTCACTCTTTTTAACAAGAGAAATATTATCTTTAATTATTGTTGCTATTCTATTTTTCATAGCAATATCTGCTATTTTCATACCATAACCAAACTCAGCATTATCTTCAAATAAAGAATTTGACCAAGCAACATCATATGCAGTATTTGGTGCACTTGCACTATAGATTGAAGAACATCCAGTTGCATTAGCAATAACTAATCTATCTCCAAATAATTGAGTTAATAGTTTTAGATAAGCCGTTTCTCCACAACCAGCACATGCTCCACTGAATTCAAACTTTGGAGTTTTAAATTGAGAATTTTTTACTGTATTAACTGGTAAAACTTCTTTTTCTTTTACTTCGTTGAATAAGTATTTTGTTATTTCTTCTTCCTCATTTAAATCAAATACAGCTTTTTCTTTCATAGTAATAGCTTTTTCTCCTCTTTTACCAGGACAAATTGATGCACATAATCCACAACCAGTACAATCTTTAATACTAACACCAACAATAAATTTATAATTTTCACCCTTGATATTAGCATTTATAAGTCTCTTCTGAACAGATTCAGGAGCATCAATAACTTCTTTTTCATCTAATAAGAATGGTCTAATAACTCCATGTGGACAAACTAAAGAACACATATTACATGTAAGACAATTCTCACTGTTGTAGCAAGGTAATAATTCACTGATATCTCTTTTTTCAAGTCTTGTTGTAGCACTAGGGAATGTTCCATCAGGACTATTTAAGAAATCAGATACTTTCAAATCATTTCCTTCCATTGAATTAATAATTTCAAACATTGTCTTTTTCTTTTCTATTTCATCATCATAATCAACATCAGGTATTTTTACTTGAATTACACTATCTACACTCATTTCAATAGCTTTAATATTCTTTTCTACTATATTTCCACTTTTATTACTAAACTTTTCTGCTAATTTCTTTTTAATTTCTTCTTGAGCAAAATTAAAATCTATTACTTTTCCTAATTTAAATATTAATGTTTCCATAATGGTACTTATCTTACCAGGAATACCAACTTCATTAGCAATCTTATCTGCATCTACTATATAAAACTTAACATTTTTTGATTGAAGTATTTTCTTATCTTTTGTAGTCATACTTTTTAACACTTCGTCTTTATCAAGTTTAGTATTAAGTAAGAAAATACCACCTTTAGTTATCTTATCAAGCATACTAAGACGAGTTAAATATCTATCTTTAGTACAAACTATTAATGATGCTTTTTCTACATAATATGTAGATCTAATTGGATTCTTATCAAATCTTAAATGACAAGCAGTAACTCCACCTGATTTTTTAGAATCATATTGAAAATATCCTTGTACATAAGCACGAGTATGTTCCCCTGTTATTTTCATTAAATCTTTACAAGCTGAAACCATTCCATCTGAACCATAACCATATACTAAAAACTCAGTAGAAGTTGATGGTAACATAAATTCTTTATCATATGGAATAGATAATTTTGTAACATCATCTTCAATACCAACAGTAAAGTTTGTATGACATTCTCTACTATCTAGAAAATCATATACTCCCTTTATCATTGCTGGTGTTGTATTCTTACTAGATAATCCATATCTACCACCTACAATAGTAACTTTTGCATCTTTTTCTTTTAATACTCTACATACATCTAAATATAATGGTTCACCATTACTACCAGGTTCTTTAGTACGATCCAAAACAGCTATTTTCTTAACTGTTTTAGGAATTGCTTTTAAAAAGTATTTTGTACTAAATGGTCTATATAAATGAACTTCAACTAATCCAACGTTTTGTTTTTTCACTTCAGTTAGATAATCAATAGTTTCTTTTATTGTCTCACAAACACTTCCCATTGCAACAATAATCTTAGTTGCATTTTTAGAACCATAATAATTAAATGGTGCATAATGTTTTCCGGTTATTTCATTAATACCAGTCATATATTCATTTACTATTTCCTCTAAGTCATCATAATACTTATTTCTAACTTCAGTAGCTTGGAAATAAATATCTTCATTTTGATTAGTACCTCTAGTAACTGGCTTTGCTGGATTTAATGCATTATTTCTAAATTCTTTTAATTTCTTTTCATCTATTAAATTATGTACTTTATTGAAATCTATTAATTCTACTTTTTGTAATTCATGAGATGTTCTGAATCCATCAAAGAAATTGATAAATGGAACACGTCCCTTTATTGTAGAAAGATATGCAACGTTTGTTAAATCGTGTGCCTGTTGTACTGAAGATGAAGAAAGAATAGCAAAACCTGTTGATCTAGTAGCATAAATATCTTGATGATCACCAAATATAGAAAGTGCATGAGTAGCAAGACTACGTGCTGCAACATTTATAACACAAGGTAATAATTCTCCTGCTATCTTATACATATTAGGAATCATTAGTAAAAGCCCTTGACTAGCAGTATAAGTTGATGTCATACATCCTAATTGAAGTGAACCATGAACCATTCCTGCAGCCCCTGCTTCACTTTCCATTTCTACTAC
>CACZTK010000024.1 GCA_902784095.1 uncultured Erysipelotrichaceae bacterium
ACTGCTGAAGTACCAAGATTATGTGTTTTCCGTTCAAATACTGGAATTTATGCACAAATAATTGACGATGAAGCTAAAACTACATTATGTTCTGCTTCAACACTTGATAAAGATTTAAAAATCAAAAATGGAAGTAATATTGAAGCAGCTAAAGTTGTTGGTGAAGCAATCGCTAAGAAAGCTGCATCAGCTAAAATTAAAAAAGTTGTATTTGATAGAGGTGGATATCTTTATCATGGACGTGTTGCTGCTCTTGCAGAAGCTGCACGTGAAAATGGATTAGAATTCTAATAGGAGGTTATTATGCAAAAAAAATCACAAGAAGCTAAAGACAAAACTTTTGAAGAATTAGTAATTGATGTTAAAAGCGTTGTTAAAGTTAACAAAGGTGGACGTCAAAGAAGATTCTCTGCAACAGTTGTTGTCGGTGATAGAAAAGGTCGTGTTGGATTAGGTATTGGAAAAGCAAATGAAGTACCTGATGCAATCAAAAAGGCTATTCAAGACGCTAATAAAAACATCGTTAAAATTCAATTAATCGATGGAAGAACAGTTGCTCATGAAGCTATCGGATATTCTGGAGCTGCTAGAGTTATTATTAAACCTGCTAAAGCTGGTACTGGAGTTATCGCTGGTGGTTCTGTTCGTGCAGTACTTGAATTAGCTGGAATTCGTGATATTGTTTCTAAGTCCCTAGGAGCAAGAACTAAATTAAATATGGCACGTGCTGCAATTAATGCTCTAACTTCAATTAAAACACCAGAAGAGGTAGCTGCATTACGTGGTAAATCAGTAGAGGAGATATTAGGATAATGAAATTACATGAATTAGAAAAAAATATCGGAGCAAAACAAAGCAAAAAACGTGTAGGTCGTGGACCAGGAAGTGGACTTGGTAAAACTTCTGGAAAAGGACAAAAGGGACAAAAAGCTAGAAGTGGCGCAAGTATCAATCCAGTATTTGAAGGAGGTCAATTACCTTTATATAGAAGACTTCCTAAAAGAGGATTCTCAAATTACTTATTTAAAACTGAATACGCTGTAATCAACGTTGAAGAATTAAATAAATTTGATAATGGTACAGTTGTTACTCCAGCATTATTAAAAGAAAAAGGAATAATTAAAAAGCAATTAAAGGGTGTTAAAGTGCTAGGAAATGGTAAATTAGAAAAGAAATTAACTATTCAAGCTAATAAATTTTCTACTAGTGCATTAGAAAAGATCAAAGAATCAGGAAGTAAAGCTGAGGTGATCTAAGATGTTTAAAACCATGAAGCAATTATTTACTCCTTCAAATAAAGATCTTAGAAAAAGAGTTTATTTCACTTTAGGTGCTTTAGTAATATTTATCTTAGGAATTTCTATTAGAGTTCCTGGAACAGAAGATTTAGAACAAAATTTAAGTTTTCTTGAATTATTAAACACTATGGGTGGAGGAGCTATTAAGAATTTCTCAATATTTGCTTTAGGTGTTATGCCTTACATTACTGCATCAATTATTATGCAGTTACTACAAATGGATATTATTCCATATTTTACTGAACTTTCTAAACAAGGTCCTACAGGACGTCAAAAATTAAATCAAATAACAAGATATATGGGTATTCTATTTGCTTTCATTGAAGGTTATGCATTTGCATTTGCATTCATTGGAAAAAGTGGTGATCCACTAGAATATTTATACATATCTACAGTATTAACTGCAGGTACATCATTCTTGTTATGGTTAGGTGATCAAATGACTCAAAAAGGTATTGGTAATGGTATAAGTTTAATAATTATGGCTGGTATCATTGCAACACTTCCACAAATGTTTGTAACAGCTTTCCAAAGTTTAGTTACATTCGATACAGCACAAGTTGCTGCATTAGGAATAACAAAATTTGTTTTATTCGTAGTTGTATATTTCGCAGTAGTAATTGGTATGATTTTTGTACAAGAATCAGAAAGAAGAATTCCAATCCAATATGCTAATAAATCAACTCAAGCATTTGGTAAAGCAGGAGGAAGCTTTATGCCAATTAGAATTAATACTGCAGGAGTTATTCCAGTAATCTTTGCATCAAGTTTAATCTCAATTCCTGGAATATTAGCACAAGTAATAAAGAATGAAACATTTGCATTGATAGTTTCTAAATATCTATCATATACAACTCCAACTGGATTCTTAATATATGTAGTATTAATATTCTTATTTGCATATTTTTATACATTTATTCAAGTTAAGCCAGATGAGTTTGCTAAAAATTTAAATGAAAATGGTGGTTATATACCTGGAATTAGACCTGGAGAAGAAACAAAGAATTACTTAATTAAGATATTATCAAGATTAACAGTTCTTGGAGCTTTATTCCTAGTTGTTATTGCTGGTATTCCAATACTATTTTCAAGTTTCACAAGTATGCCAACAACAGTATCAATTGGTGGTACAGGATTATTAATCGTAGTTGGTGTTGCTCTTGAAACATATAAACAATTAGAAGGTAGTTTACTTGCAAGAAATTATAAGCGAGGATATAGAAGATAATGAAGAATATAATGTTTATTGCTCCACCTGCTGCAGGTAAAGGTACTCAAGCTGAAATAATAGAAGCTAAGTATAATATTCCTCACATTTCTACTGGAGATATCTTAAGAGATATTGCAGAGGAACATAGTGAATTAGGTGAATATGTATCTGAAGTACTATCAAGTGGAGGATTAGTTAAAGATGAAATAACCGATCAAATAATTGAACAACGTTTAAGAAAAGCTGATTGTAAAAATGGATTTATAATTGATGGATTTCCAAGAAATATAGATCAAGCAATTAGATATGATCAAATTCTTAAAAGACTTAATTATAGTGTAGGTGTAGTAATTTTAATTAATGTTGATAAGAAAACATTAGAAAAAAGGGTAATTGGTAGAAGAGTATGCGAGGATTGTGATGCAGTATATAATATTAATACTGAAGAAAATGCTCCGCTTCAAGACTCTATTTGTGATATTTGTGGAGGTAAATTATATCAAAGAAATGATGATAACTTAGAAGCATTTGAAAATAGATATAATTTATACTTAGAAAAAATTGTTCCTATAATAGAACATTATAGAGAACAAGGTGTTTTATATGAAATTGATGGTAATAAACCAAAAGATGAAATTACTAGTCAAATAGAAGAAATTATTAGGAGATGATTGAATGATTACACTTAAAAGTAAGCGTGAAATCGAACTAATGAGAGTTGCTGGTAATATTGTATATAAGACTCATAAATATTTAGAACCATTTCTAAAACCTGGAATAACAACTCAAGAAATTGATGATTTAGCAGATGCTTATATTAGAAGTTTAGATGCTATTCCATCATGCAAGGGTTATGAAGGTTTTCCAGCAGCAATCTGTATTTCTATAAACGATGAAGTTGTTCATGGGATTGCAGGTCCAAGAAAATTAGAAGATGGTGATATCGTAACATTAGATATATGTGCATGCTATAAAGGATATCATGGTGATTCTGGTTGGACATATGCTGTAGGTAATATAGATGAAGAAAAAAAACATGTTATGAAATATACAGAAGAAGCTTTATTTGTAGGACTTGAACAAGTTAAACCAGGAAATAGAATTGGTGATATCGGCTATGCAGTTTCTGAATTTGCTAAAGAACATCACTTAGGTGTGGTTAAAGAATTGTGTGGTCATGGTATCGGTACTGATTTGCACGAAGATCCTGATGTTCCAAATTATGGTTTGAAACATACTGGAGTAAAACTAAGAGAAGGTATGGTTATCGCAGTTGAACCCATGTTAACTGCAAAAAGTCCAAGAGTTGAATTATTAGATGATGATTGGACAGTCGTAACAGAAGATCACCATCCAGCTGCACACTTTGAACATACAGTGGTAGTTACAAGTGATGGTTATGAAATCTTAACAGGAGAGTGGAAAGATGGCTAAAGAAGATACAATTGAAGTGGAAGGTAAAGTCCTTGAGATAATACCTGGTGGTAAATTTAAAGTTGAACTTGAGAACGGACACATTATAGAAGCCCACGTTTCTGGTAAAATACGAATGAATTATATTCGTATCTTAGCAGGGGATACTGTAATGGTCGAATTATCACCATATGACTTAACACGTGGGCGTATTACCTATCGTAAATAATAGGAGGGATAAAAATGAAAGTAAAAGCATCAGTTAAAAAAATTTGTCCAAATTGTAAAGTTGTAAAACGTAAGGGTGTAGTAAGAATAATTTGTAAAAACCCTAAACACAAACAAAGACAAGGATAATTAATAGGAGGTGTATAAAAATGGCACGTATTAAAGGTGTAGATATTCCAAATGACAAGCATATAGTTATTTCATTAACTTATATCTATGGAATAGGAAGAAATTTAGCAAAAGAAATTTGTGAAAATGCAGGTGTTGAACCAACAAAAAAAGCAGGAGATGTTACTCAAGAAGAATTAATTAAACTTAGAGATGAAATTAATAAACATCTAACTGAAGGAGACTTACGTCGTGAAGTTAGCATGAATATTAAGACTAAGATGGAAATTAATTCATATGAAGGTACTCGTCATAAAAAAGGTTTACCTGTAAGAGGTCAAAGAACAAACCGTAATGCTAGAACTCGTAAGGGTAAAGGTAAGACAGTAGCAAATAAGAAAAAGGTATAGTAAAAAAATACTAAAAATAATAAGGAGGTATTAAAAATGGCTTATAAAACTAGAAAGAAAAAAGTCAAAAAGAATGTTCCAGAAGGTGTTGCACATATTCACTCAACATTCAACAACACAATCACAACAATTACTGATAAAGACGGTAATGCAATAAGCTGGGCTTCAAGTGGAGCACTAGGATTTAAGGGAAGTAAAAAATCAACTCCATTTGCTGCTGGTATGGCTGCAGAAGCTGCAGGAAAAGCTGCATATGATATGGGTATGCGTAAAGTTGAAGTATATGTTAAAGGATTAGGTCCAGGAAGAGAAACAGCAATTCGTTCATTACAAACAGCAGGACTTGAAGTAACAGCAATTTATGATGTTACACCAATACCACATAATGGATGTCGTCCACCAAAACGACCACGTGGGTAATTAAAGGGAGGTTAGTTATATGTTACAATTTGAAAAACCAGTATATAAAGTAACAGATTCAGTAGAAAGTAATTTTTATGGTAAATTTGAACTTGAACCATTAGAAAGAGGTTTCGGTACTACTCTAGGTAATGCCTTAAGACGTGTTATGTTATCATCACTTCCAGGTAGTGCTATTAGTAGTATTAAAATAGAAGGTGTTCTTCATGAATTCCAAACAATCGAAGGAGTATATGAAGATGTAACAACTATCATCTTAAATTTAAAAGGTGTAGTATTTAAAAATCATTCTAATGAAGCAAAAGTTGTAAGAATAAATGCTGATAAAGAAGGAGAAATAACTGCAGGAGATATTGAATGCGATGCAGATATTGAAGTTATCAACAAAGATAAAGTAATAGCAACTTTAGCAAAAGGTGGTCACTTAAATATGGAAATGACTGTAACAAATGGTCGTGGATATGTTAAGAGTGAAGAAAACAAAAGACTATATGACTTAAAGAAAACAGGAGTTATTGCAATTGATTCATTATATTCTCCAGTTGAAAGAGTATCTTATGAAGTTGGAAATGCTCGTGTAGGTCAAGACGAAAGTTATGACAAATTAATTATGAATGTATGGACAAATGGTTCTATTAAACCAGAAGAAGCAATCGCTTTAGCTTCTCGTATCTTAATTGAACATTTTGATATCCTTACAGATTTATCATCTATTGCAGATGCTACAGGAATGATGATTGAAAAAACTGAAGATCCAGCAGTTAAAGCACTAGAAACTTCTATTGAAGATTTAGATTTCTCAGTAAGAGCTTATAACTGTTTAAAAAGAGCAGGTATTCATACTTTACAAGATCTTGTTAACAAGAGTGAAAATGATATGATGAAAATCCGTAACTTAGGTAAAAAATCTCTAAAAGAAGTATTAGATAAAATTAGAGATATGGGTCTAGTTTTACGTGATGACGATTAAGATAAGGAGGAAGAATTATGGCATATAGAAAATTAGGTAGAACTAACAAACATAGAAGAAGTATGCTTGCAACATTAACTAAACAAGTTATAATGAATGAAAGCATTAAAACAACAGATACTAGAGCAAAAGAAGTTCGTAAGTTCGTTGATAAAATGATTACATATGGTAAGAAAGGTGATTTAGTTTCACGTCGTAAGGCTTTAGCTTTCTTACATAATGATAAAAAAGTTGTTGAAAAGATATTCAATGAGTTAGCTCCTCGTTATGCTACACGTAACGGTGGATATACTCAAATCTTAAAATTAGATGAAAGACGTGGAGATGGAGCATTAGTAGTAATGTTAAGACTAATGCAAGATGAAAGTAAATAAAAATACAAGAATTACACTAAAAAGTGTAATTTTTTGTTGTAATTATACTATTTTTATAATTTCTTTGTTATAATATAGACAGTGAGGTGATTAGATGAAAGCCTTAATAACGGGAGCAAGCAGTGGTATAGGACTTGAATGTGCTAGATATCTTGCTAGTAAAAAAATAGAACTTATATTAGTGGCACGTAATAAAGAAAAACTAGAAGAGATACAACAAACTTTACCAACAAAAACAACAATTGTTGTAATGGATTTAAGTAGTGTTCAAAAAGTAAAAGAATTATGTGCCTTAGTAAAAAATGAATCTATTGATATATTAATTAATAATGCAGGATTTGGATTGTTTGGAGAGTTTAATTCTACAGATTTAACTAAAGAATTAGATATGATTAATACAAATATAAAAGCAGTTCATTTATTAACTAAATTTGTTTTAAGGACAATGGTATCAAAAAATAGTGGTTATATTCTAAATGTTGCATCTTCAGCAGGATTGATGCCAGGAGGACCATTAATGGCTACATATTATGCAACTAAGGCATATGTAGTTAGTCTAACTAGAAGTATTAATTATGAACTTAAAAAATCAAAAAGTAAAGTAGTAGTATCTGCTTTATGTCCTGGTCCAGTTGATACAAACTTTAATAATGTTGCTGGTGTTAAGTTTGGTTCAAAACCGCTTAGTGCAAAGTTTGTTGCTCACTATGCAATTGATCAAATGATACTAAAAAATAAAATGATTATCATTCCAGGAACAAAGATGAAAATAGTTCACTTCTTTAGTAGATTCTTATCAGATAAAGCAATGCTTAGAATGGCATATCATTTTCAAAAGAAAAAAACTAAATAATAGTAGAGGTATACATCATGAATAAAATATTATCAGTAAAGGGGTTAAATTATAAAGCTATTTTTAAAGACTTAAATTTAAATATTGAAAAGAACACATTTAATTTAGTAACAGGATCTAATAAGAGTGGAAAAACAACACTTATTAAAATTTTAAGTGGTATAATAGAAGTCAAAGATACATGTTTTTATAATAGTAGTGATATAACAAAGCTAAAGTCTTTAGAATTTGCTACTACTTTTTCTTATGTAATTTTTAATGGTAATTTTAATTTTACTTTTTCAACTTTAAACCAAGAATTACTTTATCAGTTAGATAAAGTCAATCTAACAAGTTCAGAAAGAAAAATGAAGTATAAGCATTTAGTAAAGATATTTGAACTAGATAATTATATGTATGAAGATATTAATAATCTAAGTTATTTTAATAAAATAAAAGGACTAGTTATGTGTAGTGTGGTTAAGGGTCCAAAAGTATTATTATTAGATAATATCTTAGATGATTTATCAGATGGTGAAGGACAAGAGATAATAGTTAGTCTAAAACGTATAGGTGGAATGACTGTTATAATAGGTGCGGATAGGTTGAATTTATCCCCATTATTTGATTATGTTCATGTCATAGATAAAGGAGAAATTATTTTATCAGGTAATCCATTTGAAGTATTAAAAGAAGATAGTACTTTAAATAAAATAGGACTTTCTCTTCCATTTATGGTAGACTTGTCACTAAAACTAAAATATTATGGATTGATAGACGATATTGTACTTGATATGAATAGGATGGTGGATAGTCTATGGAAATAAATATAGAAAACAAAATTAAACTTGATAGCACTGGAATTATTGGTGTTATGGATAATAAAGGGTATTTAATTAATTATTTTAAAAATATAGGATTTGATAAGAATAATATAGTTTTAGATAAGAAAAAAGTAATTCAAAAAGAACTAATAGGTTTTAAAAGAAGAATAAGTATAATAGAAAATTATGTAACAGATGATATGGATATAACAGTATATGAATATATGAAGTATAAAATATTTGATAATATTTTAGATGTTAGAGACTATAGAAAAAAAATAAATGATTCTTTAAAAATAGTAGGTTTAAGTGAAAATTATTTAGATAAAAAAATACTTAAACTGTCAAAGATAGAAATCCAGTGGGTATCATTTGCAATAGGATTATGTTCTAATCCAGATATTATAGTATTAAACAGAGTGTTTCACTCTTTAGATATTAAGAATACAAAAAAGTTAATTGGTATATTATCTCAGTTAACAGAAAAATATCATAAAGTAATTATTATTTGTACAAATGATGCAGAAGTAGTATATAAGTATACTAAGAAGGCTATTATTATAAAAGATTCTGAAGTACTATTAGCAGGTTGTAGTGATACTATTTTTCAAGATAATTTTGAATTATTATTAAAAAATAATATTAGTATACCTAAGACAATAGAATTTTCTTATTTAGTTAATACTAAAAAGAATATTCACCTAGGTTATTTTAAAGATATAAGGGACTTAATAAAAGATATATATAAGAAGGTGTAAGTATGAGATTTTTAATTAAATTTTCATATGATGGTAGTAACTATGCTGGGTATCAAATTCAACCAGGAAAGAATACTGTTCAAGAATGTTTAGAAAAAGCCTTAACTGAAGTTAACAATCATAAAAAGACTATTATCCATTCATCAGGTAGAACAGATAAAGGAGTACATGCTAAAGCTCAATATGCTCATGCTGATATAGATGTTGATATTACTCCAAATAAATTAAAAAGAGCACTAAATAGTAATCTTCCAGATGATATTCATGTTATTGAAACAATGATTGTAGATGATAAGTTTCATGCCAGATACAATACTAAATCAAAAAAATATGAATATTATATTAACTTAGGAGAATATAATCCAATAGAAAAAAATTATGTATTTCAGTACAATCATGAACTAAATGTTTCTGCGATGAAAGATGCTATTAAAGTATTCTTGGGAGAACATGATTTTAGAGCGTTTGTAACTGATAATAAGGAAAAAGAAAACTGTGTTAGAACTATTACTAAAGCAACAATAGATGAAATAGATGAAAAACTAAAAATAACATTTGAAGGAACCGGTTTTTTACGCTATCAAGTTAGAAATATGGTAGGTATTTTAATAAAAGTAGGAGAAAATAAAATATCCACAGAAGATGTGGAAAAAATATTATTAAGTAAAGATAGAACTAAATCTGGTAAAACTGCACCAGCTAATGGATTATATTTATGTGATGTTTATTATGATAAACTAAATATTATGAAGTAAAATTTATTAAAACTATTGATTTTTAATAGAATATTTAGTATAATTATAAGCGGTACATTCAAATTCCCCACATAAATTAAGTCCTGGGAAAACTTAATTTAAGTAAAAGGAGAGAAAAAAATGAAAAGTTATATGCAAAAGAAAGAAACAGTAGAACGTAAGTGGTATGTTATCGACGCTGAAGGAAAGGCACTTGGTAGAGTAGCAGCTTTAGCAGCTTCTTATTTACGTGGTAAGAACAAACCTACATTCACACCACATATTGATTGTGGAGATAATATCATTATTATCAATGCTGAAAAGGTTTTATTAACAGGTAATAAAGAAGAAAAGAAAATGTATTACAATCACTCAATGTATTTAGGTGGTTTAAGAGAAAGAAC
>CACZTK010000025.1 GCA_902784095.1 uncultured Erysipelotrichaceae bacterium
TAGCACTTTTGATTCCTATATTCTTAATATTAATATTAAAATCAACTAAGAATAATTGAATAAAATCTGCAGAAAAGAATAAGCTTAAAGCAATAAAGCCTTTTATTAGATTTTTATGTTTATTAATATAACTTTTCATATAAATCACCTAATAATATAATAACATATAATTATTTAAAAAATTATATTTTTTTAATACTTTACAATTTAAATGTATTATTATATAATATAGCCACTTTGTATCTTTAAAAGGGGAATTTATATGGAATTACTAGATACTAAAATAAAAAGACTAATTGATAATAGTATAGTTTGCAAAAGAGATGAAATTACTGACGAACTAGAAAGAAAAATACACTTAAGTGCCTTAGAAAAGATAGTTTCTGATAGTGAGGAATTCGATTATGCAATGAAATATTTAAATGATAATAATATTTCAGTAGTTGGAAATAGAAAATCACTTGGATATGAATATGAGAATTATAGATATCATTCATCAAGGGAACATTCTAATATGCGAGTAGAATTTTTAAAATTATCAAATGATGAACAATTAGAACTATTAAGAAAATATCAAGATAACAAAGACAAAGATGCTATAACAAAATTAGTATCTGCTTATGAGAATTTTTTAAGTTTAGAAGTATCTAAGTATTCTAGAAAGTATGATGTAGAACAGGAAGATTTAAGACAAGATGCCTATATAGTTTTAATGAATGCATTTAACAAATTTGATTTCAGAGATAATACATTATTTGTATTTGTTGATAGATATGTAAGAACAGGAATTTTAAAAAGTATTAGAGATTATTATGGAATTAATCATTATGCAAATTATAATAGATTTTTAAATGCTAGAAATAAAGTTAAAATGAGTTATTATTATAGTGAAGATTATAATGAATATGAGCATATAGATGAAATAATAAGTACTTTTATGGATAATGAGGAAAAAACAAAATATCAGGATCTAAGAATGATTAATATGATATATGGATTATCATTAGATGAAGTAGAAGATTCTGCATATACGGATTTTCCATTTGAAGAAATAGTTAATCCAATGATTGATGAGAAATTAAAACAAGAAATTTCACAGATTATGGATGATGAATTAACACCAAATCAATACTTTGATATTGTAAATTATTATGGATTAGAAGGAAAAGAAGCGATACCACAACAAGAAATAGCGAAACTAAGAAAATGTAGTTTTCAAAATGTTAATCAATCAATTAAAGGTGCACATAAAAAATTACTGAAAAGATTTGAAAAAGAAATGAAAAAATATTATGAATAAAACAAGTTGACTATAAAGTGGGGGACAATAATGGAATATATAGAAAAATTAGATTACTTAGATGAATATTTAGATGATTTTATAGAAAGAACAGTTATATCAAAAAGAGTTTATAATGAAGAAACACAAATGGAAGAATATAGGCAAAATATATGGCTAAAAAGTATTCTTCAAAGTGGTTTAAAAGAAGAAGAATATGAATATGTATTTGATTATTTTAAGAAAAAAGGAATAACAGTTACAGGATATAGTTACGCTTATTGTGGATATTTTGATAATTATAGATATATTCCACATCATGAGAAAAAAGTTTACTTTACTGAAGAAGAAAGAATAGATACAGATGAAGTAAAAGAAGAAATTAAAAGACTTAAAGAAACTAAAGATGAACAAGAAAGAAAAGAGCTAAGAGATAGAATTATTAGAAATAATATGTTACTAATTAATAATATTGCTAGAAAATATAGTAGAATAACTAGTATAGATTATGAAGAATTATTTGAATATGGGTGTATAGGACTAATTGAAGCAATAGATAATTATGATGTAAACACTAAGAATAGGTTTTCTTCTTATGCTGTTGAATGTATACAAGGATATATATTAAAAAGTATTCCAGAAGTATTAGGATTTAAAAGTAGAAATATATATTATGAAATGTTAAAAATAAAGAAAGAATTAGAGACAGAGGATATTGATGAAATAGCAAGTGTTTTAGCAGAAGATAATAATCTAGTTACTAAAGAAGATAGAATGCATCAACTAAATATATATAATCCATTATCAATAGAAGAAATAGATGATATTGATGTTGAAAGTCCTATTGAAACAGTTGAAGATCATGTCTTTTTGGAGCAAGCAAAAAAAGAATTATTAGAGTATATAGATAAATATGATTCATATGGTATTATGTTAAAGAGTTTTGGACTTGATGATTCTGAACCAAAAATAGATTCGGAAGTAGGAAAAGAAATTGGATATAGTAGGCAACATGTTAATTGTGTTAAGAAAAGAATTTTAAGTAGAATGGGTAATACAAATAGAATAAAAGAATTAAATAGAGAAAGTACTTATTAGTTATCTATATTTCCAAAAAAAACTTGGAATTATTTAACTTTTGTGTTATAATCTAAGAAATGAAAGGAGGAGTGGAAAGAATTTCCACTCTTTCTATTGTATATAGGAGGTGTTTTTTATTAAAGAAAAAGTAGCATCAATCATTAATTCTTCTATAGAAGAATATAATGTATTTGTTAGTGATGCATTTAAAGAAACTGTAGAAGGAAAAGTAGTATTTAATATAGTTTTAGATAGTGATGAAGTAATCGATTTAAATAGAATTACTGAAGTATCTAGAGTTATTAATGATATTATGGATAACACAGATGAAATTGAACAAGATTATGATGAGTTAGATATTTATTCAGAGGAAAAAGGAGTGAGTGAGGATGAATAGTAAAGAAAGTAAAGAATTTTTAAAAGCCTTAGATAATATTGTAGAAGAAAAAGGTATAGATAAAGAAGTAGTATTAGAAGCAATGGAATTAGCTTTAACTTCTGCATATAAGAAAAATTATGGTAAATCAAATTCTAAAGTATTAATTAATCGTGAAACAGGAGAAATAAAAGTATATTCTTATTTAACAGTTGTTGCAGATGACAAACCAGATGATTATTCTGATAATTTTGAAGTTGATGAAGATGGTAATGAAATTGAAGAAGATATCTTTAATCCTGAAACTGAAATCAAACTAAGTGATGCAAGAAAAGAAGACAAATCTCTAAATATTGGAGATACAATTGATACTGAAGTAACTCCAAAAGATTTTGGACGTGTAGCTGCATCAACTGCTAAACAAGTAGTTGTTCAAAAGATGCGTGAAGCAGAAAGAAATAGTATTATGGAAGAGTATGGAGATAAGCAAGATGAAATGTTAATTGGTACTGTTGCTTTAGAAGATACTGATAACTATTTCATAGACTTAGGTCGTACAAATGGAATTCTTCCTAAAAAGGATATTATTCCTGGTGAAAAAATAGAAATGGGTAGTCAAATAAAAGTATACGTTTCTAAAGTTGATAATTCTGGTAAGAATTTACTTATTCTATTATCAAGAACTCATTATGGATTTGTAAAACGTTTATTTGAACATGAAATTCCAGAATTTTCTGATGGATCATTGCTATTATATAGTGTTGCAAGAGATCCAGGTAATAGAAGTAAAATAGCAGTTTATTCTGAAAATCCTAATATTGATCCTATAGGAGCATGTATTGGTGAAAAAGGCAGTAGAATTGCAAGAATTATAGAAGAATTACATGGAGAAAAAGTAGATGTAGTTAGATATGATAAAGATCCAGCAATATTTATTCAAAATGCTTTATCACCAGCTAAGAATTTAACAGTTGCGATTACTGATGAAAAAAAGCAAGAAGCAATGGTTATTGCTGATAAAGATAATTTCTCTTTAGCTATTGGTAGAAAAGGACAAAATGCTCGTCTAGCAAGTCGTCTTACAAAATATAAAATTGATATAAAAACTCAAGAACAAGCTCAAACAGAAGGAATTAATTTAAGAAGTGAAGACTAGAAAGATACCTTTAAGAACATGCGTTATCACTAAAGAAAACCTTCCAAAGAGTGAACTACTAAGAGTTGTTAGAACACCAGAAGGAAATGTAATAGTTGATACTACAGGTAAAGCAAATGGTAGAGGAGCATATATCAAAAAAGATATAAGTGTCTTAGAAAAAGCTAAAAAGAGTAAAATATTAGATAAAAGATTAGAAGTAGAAGTTAATGAGGATGTATATGAAGAAATAAGAAAAATATTAGAAAATTAAGAAAGAGGTGATTAATCTATGATGAATTTAATAGATTATGCTACTGATGTTAATCTTGATGTTGAAAAAATAAAATCTTTATGTGATAAGATTGGAATAGCTTATGAAAATGAAGAATCAATGTTAACTGAAGATGATATAATTCTTCTTGATAATGAAATTCAAGATAGTGAAGATTATGTTGAAGATAATAGTAATGAAGATGTTATGGAAGATGAAGATGAAATCTATGAAGAAGAAGTAAGGGATAAAGCAGAAGAATTAGCATCTTTAACAAATATTGATTTAGATAATCATGAAAGATTTGAAAAAGTAAAAAATAAATCTACAAAAAAACAAGAAGCTAAAACTAATTTCTTAAAAGAAAGAAAAAAGATATATAAACATCGTGAAAAATTACAAAGTAATGAACAAAAATTAGATGATAATGTTATTCTTTACAAAGAAGGAATGACTTTAGCTGAAATTGCAGAAACTTTAGGTGTTTCTGGTACTGAACTTGTTAAAAAAGTTATGGGACTAGGAATAATGGCAAGTCTAAATCAAAGTGTTGATTTTGAAACTGCAGAAGTATTAGTAAGCGATTATGATAAAGAGTTAAAGAGAGAAGAAACTAAAGATATTTCTAATTTTGAAAATTTTGAATTAGATGATAAAGAAGAAGATTTAGTTACTCGTCCACCAGTAGTTACTATAATGGGACATGTTGACCATGGTAAAACTACATTACTTGATACAATAAGAAAAACAAATGTAGCTTCTGGTGAAGCAGGAGGAATTACTCAAGCAATTGGAGCTTATTCAGTTACTCATAATGGTAAGAAAATCACTTTTATTGATACACCTGGGCATGAAGCATTTACTGAAATGAGAGCTCGTGGAGCAAAAGTTACAGATATAGTTGTTATAATTGTTGCTGCAGATGATGGAATAATGCCACAAACTAAAGAAGCAATTGATCATGCTAAAGCAGCAGGAGTTCCAATTATAGTTGCAATAAATAAAATTGATAAGCCAGATGCTAATATTGATAGAATTATGACTGAACTTGTTGAGGTTGGTCTTACTCCAGAAGATTGGGGTGGAGATACAATTATTTGTAAGATTTCAGCATTAAATAATATTGGTATTGATGAATTATTAGAGAATATTTTATTAGTTGCTGAGATGCAAGAATTAAAAGCAAACCCATCTCGTTATGCAACAGGAACAGTAATTGAATCTAGAAAAGATAAACAAGTTGGTTCAGTTGTATCATTATTAATAGAAAGTGGAACATTAAGATTAGGAGATCCAATAGTTATTGGTAATTATGCAGGAAAAATTAGAACATTAAAGAATGATTTAGGTCAAAATATTGTTGAGGCACTTCCATCAACTCCAGTAGAAGTTACAGGTATTTCAGAAGTACCATCTGCAGGAGATAAATTCATGGCTTTTGAAACTGAAAAACAAGCTAAACAAGTAGCAGAAGCAAGAACATTAAGATCAAAAGAAAAGGATACTAATAAATCAGGTATGACACTAGAAGATTTATTTGGACAAATTCAAGAAGGTGTAAAAGAAATTAATGTTATTATCAAAGCAGATGTTAATGGTAGTGCAGAAGCAGTTAAATCTTCTTTAGAAAAAATAGATGTTGAAGGTGTTAAAATAAATATTATAAGAAGTAGTGTAGGAGCAATTACTGAAAGTGATGTAGTTCTAGCATCTGCTTCAAATGCAATTATTATTGGATTCAATGTAAGAGGAACAAGCAAGACAGTTGATACTGCTAAAGAATATGGTATAGAAATTAGATATTATGATATTATCTATAAAGTAGTAGAAGATATAGAAGCAGCTATGAAAGGAATGCTTGACCCTGAATATGAAGAAAAAGTAGTTGGTACACTTGAAATTAGACAAATATTTAAATTCTCAAAAGTTGGTCTAATTGCTGGATGCCATGTTTTAACAGGAAATATTAAGAATGGTTTAAATGCAAGAATTGTTCGTGATGGAACAGTAGTATATAATGGTAAAATAAAGACATTACAACATGAAAAAGATCAAGTAAAAGAAGTAAAAAAAGATATGGACTGTGGACTTACATTAGAAAACTGTCAAGATTATAAAGAAAAAGATATAATAGAAGTATATGAATTAATAGAAATTAAAAGATAATAATACTTCGGGAGGCAAGGATGAAAAATAAGAATAAAGTAATATATACAGATTTATTAGAAGAATATACATTACTAGGATTAAAGAGTTTAGGAAGAGATAGATATGAGGTTTTTATAGAATATAGAGAACCTAATATGAATCCATGGATGGATCACATTTGTGATTTACCAAAAGAATCTTTTGAAATAAATGATAAAGCAATAGCTGTTTTTGGAAATGTAAATGGAAAAGTAAGATTACGTGATGTCTATGATCTTGAATTACACAAATTTGTTGTTAAAGATAAAGTTGTAGAATCATATAAGAAAAATTTCAAAGGAGCAGTAAAAGTTAAACAAAAAGTAGGTTAGGAGAGTTTTTATGGCAAATGTAAAAATAGAAAGATTAAACCACACTTTTATGGAAGAAATTAGTAGTATTTTAATGACTGAAATTAAAGATGAGGATATAAAATTTGTTACAATAACAGGTGTAGATATTACTAATGATTTAAGTTATGCTAAAGTGTATTTTACAGTATTAGATGATTCTAAGAAAAAAGATACATTAGATGCACTTAATGGAGCAAGTCACTTTATTAGAGGAAAACTATCTGAAAGAGTTGAAATAAGACATACTCCAGAATTAAAATTTATATATGATGAATCTATTGAATATGGTAATCATATAGAAAAAATAATAGAAGAAATACATAAAAATTAGATGAATCTTAAAGGTTCATCTTTTTTGTTAAATATAACTATAATTGACAAATCAGTACTTTTTTGGTATAATATGTGAAATTAAATTTTGGGGGGATTAAGATGTTAAAAATAGTTGAAACAGGTAATAAATATGGTACTATGAATACTGGTACTATGCCAAAGGATTTATCAAGAGAAGAAAAAGCTGCATTATTTATGGAACATAGAATGGCAGCAGGAAAAGATTTTGGATTTGATGGTCATAAAATGTTTATGGCTGATCAAAAAGATAAAACAGGAACATATTTTAAAATTACAAACGAATATGTTGAAGCAAATCCTAATGGATGGACAGATATTGATCAAGATATTTTAATTGTTACTGAAGATGTACCAGGAGTAGTAATTGGACATCCAGTTTCAGATTGTCCAGTAGTTATGATGCAAGATGTTAAAAATAGAGTATGTGCAATTGGACATTGTCAAAATAATTTAATTGATTCAAAATTACCAATGATGATAGCAGATGCTTTACTTGATGCATATGGTAGTAAAGATGATGATATTGTTACTTATGTTTCTGCTTGTGCTGGAGAAAATAGTTATATATATGACAAATATCCAGATTGGGCAAAAGATGAGAAACTATGGAGTGGAGCTATCATTGAAGAAAAAGATGGAATATTCCGTATAAATCTAAGAAGAGCAATAAAAAAACAATTAGATGAAAGAGGAATAACAAGAATTAATTATAATTTTGATGATACAATTAGTAATCCACATTATTATTCAAATAGTGCAGCATCACACGGAGATCAATCAAAATATGGTCGTAATTTTGCAGGTGCATTTTATAAGGTAAAAAAATAGTATAAATAGTGGGGCTGGTTATATGAGTTTTAATAGTGAATATGAAAAAAAACAATATATAGATAGAATGAATGGTTTTTTAAGAGCAAAAATAGAAATAATGAAAACTGTGGAAAAACATTTAGATAAAAATGAAGAAGATATAGATAAAATGTTAAGCATTATAGAGTTTTATGAAGATTGTGATAAATCATTAACAGAAGCAAAAGAAAAAATATTAGATGGTATTATTTCTAAAAAAGAAGAAACTAATTCTACTATTTATGCTAATAAAGTATATAATATTAATCCACCGGTAAGAAAAAGCATAGTAAAATAAATTAATAAGTGATTTAATCACTTATTTTTTTGTCAAATTATGTACTATTTATTGATATAATTTCAATTTTTTATTTTTATATGGTATAATTTATTTGGTGAATTATATGCAAATAAGAGTTAAAGATTGTCTTATTAATTACATACAATATGGTAAAGGTAAAGATATTATTTTATTGCATGGTTGGGGACAAAATATTGAGATGATGAAACCGCTTGGGAATCCATTATCTACTAATTATAGAGTTACAATAATTGATTTTCCTGGATTTGGTGAAAGTGAAGAACCAAAAACAGCATGGACAATTGATGATTACTCAGAAATGTTAGAAATTATTGTAAAAGAATTAAAAATTAAAAAGCCTATAGTAATGGGACATTCATTTGGTGGAAGAGTTGCTATAAGATACTCAGCAAATAATAATATTGAAAAACTAGTTTTATTTGGAAGCCCATGTATAAGATTACAAAAAGAATTACCATTGAAGGTTAGAATATTAAAAAAACTAAAAACATTACCAGGTATGAATAATATCGGTGAATATATGAAAAAGTATATAGGTTCAAGAGATTATAAAGCAGCAAGTCCGATGATGAGAGAAATTCTTGTTAATACAGTAAATGAAGATTTATCAGAATATGCTACAAAAATAGAAGAACCAACTATTCTTATTTGGGGAGATAATGATCAAGAAGCATCTTTAGAAGAAGCAAAAATGTTAGAACAAATATTACCAGATGGAGCTTTAATAGTTTTACCAGGTACACATTATGCATATTTAGAAAACTTAAATCAAGTATTAAATATAATAAATTCATTTTTAGGAGGTAAGTAAAATGATAATTTATATTTTATTATTAGCTATTGTAATAGCATGTTTTTTTAAAACAAAAGTTTCACTACATATGTTACAACAAAATTTATATAATGAAAATAATAGATATCTTAAGTGGGTGTTTAAAAATAGTAATACATTTTTATCACTTGAAATATTAGCAATTATTATTTCAGTATTGTTAGTATCATCACCTATAGATATAAGTAGTATTGAACTAGTATGGTTAATTTTATTAGTAACTATTTATGTTTATAGAGCATATCAAATAAGTAATAGTATAAAAAAAAGTCAACAAAAAAAGCCATTAGTAGTTACAAAAAGAGTAAGAAGATTAATATTTACAACTACAGTATTATATCTTATTCCAATAGCAGTATTATTCTTCAATTTTGAAAATACTATGCTTGTTTACAAAATGATTTTATTAGTAGTAAGTATGGTATACTTAAATTTCTTTATAGTTTTTTTAGCAAATATTATAAATTTTCCATATGAAAGAGGAGTATATCATTATTATAAACATAAAGCTCAATCTACTTTAAAAAGTATGCCTAATTTAAAGATTATTGGTATCACTGGTAGTTATGGAAAAACAAGTAGTAAAAATATTCTAAGTGATATTTTAAATATTAAATATAATGCTCTTCCAACACCTAGAAATTTAAATACATTTAATGGACTTATAATGACAGTAAATAATCATATGGATAAATTTACAGATATATTTATTGCAGAAATGGGTGCATATGTTAGAGGAGAAATTGGAAGACTTTGTAAATTAGTTCATCCCAAATATGGTATATTAACAACTATTGGTACAGCTCATCTAGAAAGCTTTGGTAGTGAGGAAAATATTCAACATGGTAAATTTGAACTTATTGAATCACTTCCAAGTGATGGAGTAGGAGTATTAAATGGTGATGATCCAAAACAAGTTAATTATGATTTAAAAAATGATGTTAAAATACTTTGGATTGGTATAGATAATCCTGATGTTGATTTTAGAGCAGTTGATATTAAATGTAATAATAAAGGAACAACATTTAAAGTTCAATTTAAAGGTGATAAGAAAAAGTATGAATTTACAACTAAATTGTTAGGACGTCATAATGTCTATAATATTTTAGCAGGTATTGCCTTAGGATATGAATTTGGTATTACAATAGAAGAACTGCAAAAAGCAGTAGCAGGTGTAAGAGCAGTAGAACATAGACTTGAATTAAAGAAACTTAATGGATTCTATATGATAGATGATGCATATAATTCTAATCCTGTAGGAGCTAAAAGTGCAGTTGATGTACTTGGTATGATGCCTGGTATAAAAGTAGTAGTTACTCCAGGAATGATTGAACTTGCTGATAAAGAAGATGAATATAATAAAATATTTGGTACACAGATTGCAGAAGTTGCTGATTACGCAGTATTAATTGGTGAAAAGCATACTAAGCCAATATATGAAGGATTAATAGAATCTGGATTTGATAAAGATAAGATAATTGTATATAATGATGTACGTGAAGCATATAATTTTATTAGTACTTTAATTGGTAAGAAAGAGGTATATGCATTATTTGAAAATGACTTACCTGATACATATAATGAATAGGAGTGAAGAATATGAAAATTAAAGTTGGAGTTATTTTTGGTGGAGAAAGTGTAGAACATGAGGTTAGTATAATTTCTGCCATCCAAGCAATGAATAAAATGGATCAAGAAAAATATGATATTATCCCAATATACATTACAAAAAATCGTGAATGGTATACTGGAGAAATGTTAAAAGATATAGAAGTATACAGTGATTTATCTTTAATCAAAAAATATGGAAAGAATGTAGTTTTGTATTGTAATAATGGTTCTTATGTTTTACAAAATAAGAGATTTCCACGTAATGTAGTTACTGATATTGATATAGCATTTCCAATTGTTCATGGAACAAATGTTGAAGATGGTGTATTACAAGGATATTTACAATCAATAGGAATTCCATTTGTTGGTGGAGATGTTTATGCATCAGTAGTTGGTCAAGATAAAGTATTTATGAAAGATATTTTTGAAAAAGACGAATTACCAATGACAAAGTATATTTGGTTCTATGATTGTGATTATAAAAATGATCCAGATGCAGTTTTAGCTAAAACAAAAAAATTAAAATATCCATTAATAGTAAAACCAGCTACAACAGGAAGTAGTGTAGGTATTAAAGTTGCAGATAATGTTGATGAATTGAAAGAAGCAATAGATGATGCAATGCAATATGATAAGAAGATTTTAATTGAAGAAGTTGTTTCTAACCTAAAAGAAGTAAATATTAGTGTTGTAGGTAACTATGAGTATCAAAAAGTAAGTGAAATTGAAGAAGTTATCTCGTCAGAAAAATTCTTAACTTATGCTGAAAAATATATTGGTGGAGGAAAGAAACTTAAAGGTGGATATAAGACTCCTGTTAAGGCAAGTTCTAAGGGAATGGCATCATCTAATAGAAAACTTCCTGCTGATATTACTCAGAAGTTAAGAAAAGAAGTTGAAGATATTGCAATTAAAGCATTTAAAGCGCTTGGTTCAGCAGGTGTATGTAGAATAGATTTCTTAATTGATGAAAAGGCTAAGAAAGTTTATATAAATGAAATTAATTCTATTCCAGGTAGTTTATCATTCTATCTTTGGGAAGCAAAGGGTGTTAGATATTCAGACCTATTAGATGATTTAATAAATATTGGAGTAAAAGATTATAAGAAACGTATCAGTAAAACACACTCATTCAATACAAATATATTAAAAGGATTCGCAGCAAATGGTTTTAAAGGAATGAAAGGTATGAAAGGAAAATTAAGATAACCCTTGTGGTTATTTTTTTATTTATTATGAAGTTAGTTGCTGTTTTAAATAGAATAGAAAATTCTAAAGAAATTGATAATTATTATTTAGCTGCTATTAAGAAATTTGGTGGAATACCATTATTGATAGATGAAACCAATCTAGAATTATTAAAGTTTTGTAGAGGAGTTTTATTAACTGGTGGGGATACAAAAGGTAGTCTTGATGACTATTTAATAAAATATGCTTTGGATAATAAATTACCATTACTCGGAATATGTCAAGGAATGCAGTCTATGGCTTTATATGGTACTAATAATAATTTGGTTGATGTAGATGATCATTATAGGGTTAATCATTACATTAATTTAAATGATTCTAGATTGAAGAAGATAGTGGAAAAAGATAGAATACTAGTAAATTCATATCACCATAGTAAAGTAACTTCATCTAAAGTATTTGATATAGTTGCTTATAGTGAGGATGGTGTAGTAGAAGCGGTAGAAAATAAAAATCATCCATTTCAAATAGGAGTGGAGTGGCATCCTGAAAGAATGATTGATAGTTTATCTAGTATAAGAATTTTTGAAGAATTTATTAAAAGCATAATCTAAAAAAAAGAACTTATTACAAGTTCTTTAATATTTAAAAATGGTGGACTGTTAGGGATTCGAACCCTAGACCCACTGATTAAGAGTCAGTTGCTCTACCAACTGAGCTAACAGTCCAAGTACAAA
>CACZTK010000026.1 GCA_902784095.1 uncultured Erysipelotrichaceae bacterium
CTGGTTTGTGGCACCAGTACGCAAGGGTTCGATTCCCTTACTACGCCCCATTTAAGAATTAACTAGCCAAAAGACTAGTTTTTTTTTGCATTAATATCTTCTTTGTAGTATAATCTAATATAAAAAAAAGGAGATGATAATATGGAATACACTTGCGCTTATTGCCAAAAACATGCTTGCCATAAAAATGAAATGGATAATGCCCCAATAAATTGTCCAACAAAAAACGAAAAAGAAGAACTTGATGAAATACTAGAAAAATATAAGAATGATGATGAAAACTTAAAAATTGCTAGAGCATCTGCTGAAGTAGTTATTGATGGATATGGAGCAAAACCAAGAGTTAAAGAGATTGTTGATTTTTGTAAAGCTATGGAATACAAAAAACTGGGGCTAGCTTTTTGTGTAGGACTTTCAAAAGAAGCAATGACATTTGCTAAAATACTTAAAGATTATGAATTTGATGTTGAATCAGTAATTTGTAAATTAGGTAGTGTTAATAGAAGCGAATTAGGAATTGAAGATGTTGGTGTTCCTATGTGTAATCCAATAGCTCAAGCAGAATTCTTAAATGAGAAAAAAACAGACTTTAACATTATCTTAGGATTATGTGTTGGTCATGATACATTATTCTTTAAGTATTCTGAAGCTCCTGTTACAGTTCTTGCTGTTAAAGATAGAGCTCTAGCCCACAATCCAGTAGCAGCATTATATCAAGTAGATGGCTATTGTAAAAGGAAAATTTATCCGAAAAAATAGTTACAATTTAAAAGCACAATACTGTGCTTTTTTCTATCTATCAAATCCTCTATTGTATCCAAAACCACCACATATAAAGAATAAAATAAATAAAATTATAATTATCCAGATCCAACTAGCACCAAAGCCATCATTATAACCTGAATTATTACAACACATTGGATATCCATATCCGTACATAGTATCAATACTCCTTTCCTTATATTATATTAAAAAGGAATAAAAACTAATATGATAAATACCTAAAAAAGATATAACCAAAGTTATATCTTTTATTCTTGTGTTTCATTATTACTATAATTAACAGAAGTTTTAGGAACAACATATACTTTTAATTGTCCACTATTTTCAACACCCTTTACAGATATCGTAATATAACACTCACCTATATTAATACCTGTTACTACTCCATCCTTAGATACGATTGCAATATTTTTATCAGATGAAGTATAACTAACTTCTTTTTCAGTTGCGTTTTCTGGATAAATAGTAGTTGTAATATTTGCTGTTTCACCAACATTTAATTTATTATTGCTTATTCTTGAACCAAATTTTGAAATTGGTATAGTTGTACTATTTACTGATGAATTGTTATTATTATAGTTATTGTTTGTACTACTTGCAGTATTTGAATTAGCAGGAATATTTCTATTTTCTAATTCATTACTATTAGAAGTATTATTATCTTCTGAATTATTCCTATTATCTATACTACTTTCATTTGATACATTATTTTCTTCAGCTGCTTTTTCTTCTTTGTTCTTCTTTTCTACTTTTTCTGTTTCTTTTGCTTTACTCTTCTTTAAAGTTTTTGCATCTTGATCAGATTTATAATTAATACCTAAAAATATTAATATAATAGCAAGCATACATATAATAAATAAAATAACTGTTTTTCTTAAAAAACTTTCCATAATATATCCCCCTAAGTGGTTCATATTATAACACAACTATTATTTTTTTTCAATAGAAAAAGAAACCTAGGTTTCTTATCTAATCTTAATATGTGCTTCACGTAATTGTAATTCACTAATTTCATTTGGTGCTTGCATTAAGCTATCTCCACCATTAGCATTCATTGGGAATGCAACTGTATCTCTAATTGAATCTGTATCTAAAAGTAACATTAACATTCTATCAAGACCTGGAGCCATTCCTGCATGTGGAGGTGCACCATATTTAAATGCTTCATATAAAGCTTTAAATCTAGTTTCGATTTCACTTTCTTCATAACCAGCTATTTCAAATGCTTTTTTCATAATTTCAGTATCATGGTTTCTTACAGCACCACTTGACATTTCAATACCATTACATACAAAATCAAATTGATATGCAATTATATCTTCTGGTTTCTTAGAAGTTAATGCTTCCATTCCACCTTGTGGCATACTAAATGGATTATGTGTGAAGATGTATTTTTCTTCTTCTTCATCCCATTCATACATAGGAAAATCTTTAACTATACAGAATTTATATTCATCATTTTTAATAAGTTCAAGTTTTCTTCCTAACTCATCACGAATTTGACTAGCATACTTATAAGCATTTTTTCTATCTGCAATAAAGAATATTACACAACCTGGTTTTAAATTACATTTAGAAATTAATGCCTCACGTTCTTCATCTGATAAAAACTTATCAATTGGACCTGCAAAAGTCATATCTTCATTTACTTTGAAATATCCAATACCTGGCATTCCAATACTTGATGCAAAGTCAACTAATTCATTGAACCAAGAATTTGATTTAGATGCAATATCTTCTACTACAATACCTTTTACTGGAACTCCTCTAAATGGTCTAAATGTTGTATCTTCAAATTCTTCTGTTAAATCAACAAGTTCAAGTGGATTTCTTAAATCTGGTTTATCAGTACCAAAACGTTCCATTGATTCTTTAAATGATAATCTTGTAAATGGAGCATCATCTAATTTAGTTTTACCAAATTCATTAAAGATATTTCTAAATACTTTTTCTCCTAGTATTAATACATCTTCTTCTGTAGCAAAAGCCATTTCAAAATCTAATTGATAGAATTCTCCATATAATCTATCACTTCTAGCATCCTCATCTCTAAAACATGGTGCAATTTGGAAATACTTATCAAATCCTGAACACATTAATAATTGTTTAAATTGTTGAGGTGCTTGAGGAAGTGCATAAAATTTACCATGATATTTACGTGATGGAACAACGAAGTCTCTTGCTCCTTCTGGAGAAGATGCTGTTAAAATTGGAGTTTGTAATTCTAAGAATCCTTCTTCTTTCATCATTGTTCTAATGAAGTCATATACCTTACTTCTAAAAATTATATTATTCTTTACTTTTGGATTTCTTAAATCTAAGTAACGATATTTTAATCTTACATCTTCACTTACTTCATGAGAAGTCATTACTTCAAATGGTAATACATTTTTACTCTTACCTAAAACTTCTAAATCATCTACAAGTAATTCGATAGTACCAGTTTCAATATGATCATTGTAATCATCTTCATCTCTTTTTCTAATACTACCACTAATTGTTATACTAGATTCTCTTGTAATATCATCAAAAATAGAATTATCATTACTAACTACTTGAATAACACCAGAGATATCTCTAATATCAACAAAGATTACTCCACCATGATCACGAATATTTTCTACCCATCCTGCAATTCTTACACTTTGTCCTATGTTTTCTTCACTTAATGTTCCACACATATGTGTTCTATATTTATTTTCCATTATTCTTCCTCTTTTCTAATTCTTGTTTAATTATTTCTAAAGATTTATTTGGATTAGCTTGACGATTTGATTTCTTCATAGTTTGCCCTATAAAGAAGTTTACTATAGCTTTATTATCATCTTCAACATATTGTCTTACTTGTTCAGGATTTTCATCCATCAAACCAGTAATTAATGTTAATAATTCACCTTCATCATTTATTTGATGTAAGTTTTCTTTTTTTACTATTTCCATTGGATCTGTTTTTTCTTCTATTGCTTTATATAATAATTTTTTACCATGATCTAGACTCATATCACCTTTATGAACTAAGTCAATTACTCCACTTAACATTTTAGGTGTAATAAATAAATCTTTTATATCTATTTCTAGTTTTTTTACTGTAGAAAGTACAGCAGATGTTACAAAGTTTACAGATAATTCTACATCTGAACCATATGATAATACTTCTTCAAAATAATCAGATGTATCTTTATTAGCAGATAAGACTCCTGCATCATATTCACTTAAATTATATTTTTCTATATATTTTTTATATCTTTGTAATTTTAATTCTGGCATACTTTCTTTTAATTCTTTAAGTAATTCTTCTGTAACTGGAGTTGATGGAATATTTGGTTCAATAAAATATTTATAATCAACTGCATCTACTTTTTCTCTCATTGCATATGTTTTTCCATCTTCTGCAATACGACGAGTTTCTTGAACTATTTCTTCTCCATTATTTAATGCTTCTGTTTGTCTTTTTATTTCATATTCAATCGCAGCACGTACATTATTAAATGCATTAATATTTTTCATTTCAACTTTAGTACCAAGTTTATCACTACCCTTAGGTTTTAATGAAATATTAACATCACATCTCATTTGACCTTTATTACTTCTTGCTTCACTAACTCCTAAGAAGATAAATACATCTCTTAAATCTTCTAAGAAAGTAACTGCTTCATCAGCGCTTTCCATACAAGGATTAGTAACAACCTCTAATAAAGGAATACCACTACGGTTATAATCTATTAATGAATATTTTGGATAATGTTC
>CACZTK010000027.1 GCA_902784095.1 uncultured Erysipelotrichaceae bacterium
TGCTATGCCTGAAGTTGCACCTGTTGCAGCACCAGAAGCACCTGCTATGCCTGAAGTTGCACCTGTTGCAGCACCAGAAGCACCTGCAATATATGGTGGAGCTAATCCAGCAGTTGCACCAGCAGCTGTTGTAGACACAACACCACATCAAATATATGGTGGAGCTGATCCATTAGAAAATACACAATCAATATCAGTAACAGATGTAGCTGCAGTTAGTCAACCTGCTATGCCTGAAGTTGCTCCAGTAGCAGCACCAGAAACACCTGCTATGCCGGAGGTTGCTCCAGTAGTAGCACCAGTAGCACCTGTTATGCCAGAGGTTGCTCCAGCAGCACCAGTAGCACCTGTTGTGGAACCAATTAACCCAAATAATGTCTAGAAGAGTAAAATCTTCTTTTTTTTTATGCTTTTTATTGTTTTAAATTAAGTAATTAGTATAAAATATAAGTAGATAATGGGAGGATAATATGAATAATAAAGTTGTTTTAATAGGTTGTGGAAACGTAGGAATGAGTTATGCTTATGCATTGCTTAATCAAAGAACAAATGTAAATGAACTAGTTCTTATTGATATGAATAAAGATCGAATTGAAGGAGAAGTAATGGACTTGAATCACTGTCTTGCTTTTGCTCCTAGTAAAATTGAAATTAAATCAGGTGATTATAGTGATTGTTCTGATGCAACCCTTGTAGTAATCGCAGCAGGAGCAAAACAAGCACCAGGTGAAACTAGAATGGATTTAATCAATAAAAATAGTTCGATTTTTAAAGAAATAATAGGTGAAGTAGTAAAAAGTGGATTTAATGGAATATTTTTAGTTGCAACAAATCCTCTTGATGTAATGACTTACTTAACTTGGAAATATTCTGGATTTGATACATCAAAAGTAATGGGATCAGGAACAAGCTTAGATACAGCAAGACTTAGATATCTAATTGGAGAAAAGACAGGTGTTAGTCCTAAAAGTGTTAATGCCTATGTGATTGGTGAACATGGAGATTCTGAATTTGTTCCATGGAGTAATGTTAGAATTGCAGGTCAAGAAATAGAAAAATTTATAGACAAAGAGGAATTAGAACCAATTGAATCAGAAGTTAGAAATGCAGCATATGAAATTATTAATAAGAAGGGAGCAACATACTATGGAATAGGAATGGCTCTTGTAATGATTACAAATGCAATACTTTCTGATGAAGATAGAATTATAACAGTTTCTAACTATGATAGTTTTGATGATATATATATTGGAACTCCTGCTATAGTAAATAAAGATGGAGTAAAAGAAAGAATATATGTTGAATTGAATGATCAAGAACAAGAAAAATTAAGTAAATCAATTGGTATTATAAAAGATGCTATTGATAAGTTGGGTGAGTAATAAAAATGTCAACTAATAAAAATAAAAGATTAATTGAAACGTATAAATATATGCAAAATTACATCAAACAAAAAGAAGAACATAGTGATTATATAGATTATTATGAAATGTTTGATTTAGATAAAAATATAACTCAAGAGGAATTTGAGAAAAAAGTAAAACAAGAAAGATTGCATACCATTTTTCATGAAGACTTAGAACAATATGTAGAAGATATTTTTAAACCATCATTTAAAGAATGTATTAAAGAGTTTAATAATATGTTAGATATATTTACTGCTGGATATAAAAAGAGCGAGTATGATAAGATGCTTAAAGAAAAAAAGAATACAACCAAAGCGGATGTCTATGAAATAGATGAAAAAGAAGTCTTAGAAGATGCTATCACTAAAACGATTCAAAAACATGGATTTAATAATGGATATCTTGCTTTACAATATGCTTTAAGAGGGGATTTTTCACGTGTTTCTAGAGATAATGGAAATAGATTAGTATTACAAGGTATTGGTAAAGAAAGATTAAGAGAAATAGTTGCAGATGAAAGAGAAAATATTATGGAAAGAAATGGTGATAATATAGTAGCAGAATATTTTCATAAACTAATAAATAAGTCTCCACTAAAAGAACAAGTAGATTCTTTTTATGAAGTTTGTAAAGAAACTATAATAGAGAAACAAAACAATCCCAATAGTGCAACTTTAGAAGAAGCAATTAAAGCATATGAAGATGATAGTTATCCTTCATTATTTAGTAATAGAAATAGTGCAAGAGATAAATTTTTACAAAGTAGTGGTATTACTAATAGAGATGTTTGGATATTAATGTGTGTAAAAATACATAATGAATATGGCCAAAAACGAGAAGAATGTTTATTTACTAATATTGCAAATAATAAAGAAGCACGTAATAAAGTATTTGATAGAATTATGCAAAAAGAAGTAAAAAAGAGTGTACAACAAAGTAAATAATTAAAGAATTAGTTATTTTCTAAAATATATATCATATATATTAATCATAGAAAGGAATGAATAATATATATGGAAACACTTAAAGTAAGTTCTAAATCAAATCCAAACAGTGTTGCAGGAGCGTTAGCTAATGTTTTTAGAGAAAAAGGAACTGTAGAAATTCAAGCAGTAGGAGCAGGTGCTCTAAACCAAGCTATTAAAGCAATTGCAATAGCACGAGGATTTGTTGCTCCATCAGGAAAAAATTTAGTTTGCATCCCAGCTTTTTCAGATATCTCAATAGATGGAGAAGAACGAACAGCAATTAAATTAATTTTAGAGGCAAAATAGCTTCTTTTTTTTCTTTGTTTTAGAATATATTTATGGTAGAATAAAAATAGGTGGAATATATGTGGTTTTTAATTGGAGTATTATTATTAATATCTTTTATAGTGTTTGGTTATTTTTATATAAAAACAAAGATAAAAAATTACTTTGGTTCTAGTATAAAAGATATTATTAATCAAGCTAAAATAGAAGATGAAGAAATACCTAAATCATTATCTAGTATGGATAGTATTTACCTAGAACAAGTAAAGAAAGATTTTCCTGATGTTAATATAAATGAAATAAAAAGATTAGCTGAAAGTGAAATATTAAAAATATTTAATGCTATTGAGAAAAAGGATAATGGATTAGTTAAAGGAAAGATGAAAACTCTTGTAGATTCAAAGATAGAGGATATTAAAAATCGTAGTATTTCATATGATAATATAAAATTTCATAATACAGTGTTATCAAAGTATGAGAATTCAAATTCAATAGCAACTATTACTATTGGAAGTAGTTTTGAATATATTTTAAATGATGGAGAAAAACAAAAGAAGATTCAAGATAGAGCAAAAGTTGAATTTATTTATATAATAGATGCAGCAAAAGTAGATGTAAATAAAAAGACACTAGGTATAAATTGTCCTAATTGTGGGGCACCAGTTACTAGTTTAGGTAATAAAAATTGTAACTACTGTGGAACTTCAGTTAAAGATATAGTAAAAAAAGTATGGACTATAAATGATGTTAAATTTTATTAAAGGAAGTGATTAGATGGATGCATTAGACAATAGATGTCCTGCCTGTGGGGCATCAATAAAGTTTAATCCTAAAAATCAAAAGTGGGATTGTGAGTACTGTGGTGAAAAATTTACATTAGAGGAAATGAAAAAATTTAATAATGCTAGTAATGAAAAAAATAAAACATCAGATAAGAAAAAAATGGATAAACTAGATTTAGATGTTTATAGATGTGAGAGTTGTGGAGCAGAATTAATGGCTGATGAAACAACTACTGCAACATTCTGTGTATATTGTGGAAATACGGCAATATTAAAAGAAAAGATACATAAAGGTATTGCACCTACACAAATTATTCCATTTAAAAATGTTAAAGAAGATGCAGTAAAAGAATTTCAAAAACTACATAAGGGTAGACCACTTATGCCAAAATTATTCAATGATCCAAAAAATATAGAAAAAATTACAGGTGTATATATTCCATTTTGGACATATGATTTAAAACTAGATGGTAATATCAGTTATAATGGTGTTGATGTTAAAACTTGGTCAAGTGGAAATTATCAATACACAAAAACTGATACATACTTATCAAAAAGAAATGGTAGTATGGAGTTTTCTAAAATACTTGTAGATGCATCGTCTAGATTTGATGATGACTTAATGGATTCAATAGAACCATTTAAATTTGATGGATTAGAAGAGTATAATCATGCATATTTATCAGGATTTCTTGCTGAAAAATATGATGTAGACATAGATAAAGCAATGGAACGAGCTACTTATAGAGCAAAAAATACTGCCGAAAGTGAAGTTGCTAAAACTGTTCATCACCAAACAAAAAGTGTTATAAGTAATGAAATGAAAACTACTAAACTTGGTGATGATCACATATTATTACCTGTATGGATGGTAAATATAAAATATAAAGATAAGAATTATACATTCGCAATGAATGGACAAACTGGTAAAATAGTTGGTAATATTCCAATAGATGTTGGTAAAGCAATATTTATGTCAATATTCTTGTTCATTCTATTTACAGTAATAGCATTTATCGTATTGAAGGTGATATTATGAGAAAGTATTTAATAGTTTTATTAACATTTGTTTTATTTGTAACTCCAGTATATGCATCAACTAATACAAATACGAGAACAGATGATAATTTAAGAGTACCTGATAAAGTAGATTTGAATGTTGCAAATAGGAGTGCAATAATGTCTACACCGAGTGTTGATGCAACTGAAAAAGTATATGACTTTGCTGATCTTTTTACAGATGATGAAGAACAAAAATTATATGACCAAGCAAAAAACTTTATTGATAAATATAATATGGATTTTGCAATAGTTACTATAAGTGAAAATAATAAAGCATCTGAAGTTGAATATTCTGATGATTTCTATGATTATAATGATTTTGATGTTAATGGATTATTATTTCTAATTGATATGGATAATAGACAAATATATATGTCAACTGCAGGATCTGCAATTAGGATGTATACAGATGCAAGAATTGATTATTTAATGGATAATGTATATCAATATATGACTGATAAAGAGTACTATGAAGGAACTTCAAAGTATATTACTTTATTAGGAGATTTAGCAGCTAAGGGAGTGCCAACAGGAAGTGAATCTTTTGTATCAACAGGAACTATATTTTTATATTCATTAATAGCTTCAGCTGTAATAACATTAATAGTAATGATAATTTTAGTAAAAAAGAATAAACTTGTAAGTAAGGCAAATGAGGCAAAAGCCTATTTGAATAAAGACAGCGTCAAGGTAGATGTTGTTGAAGAAAGATTGGTTAGCACACATACTACTAAAACTAGAATAGAAAGTTCTAGTAGTGGAGGATCGTCAACTCACAGTGGCAGTAGCGGAATAAGTCACGGTGGAGGAGGACATGGATTCTAAAATGTGTTATAATAGAATTAAGTAATTAGAAAGAGAGGTATAATTATGGGATTAATTAAAGCAGCAGTAGAGTCTGCAAAGTCTACTCTACACGATCAATGGAAGGATTATATTAAGTGTGATGACCTAGGTCAAGATATTTTAATGAAAAAAGTAACTACTCCTAATGGAATTATTTCAAAGGATAGTGCAATTCAAGTATCACCTGGACAAATTGCAGTAATCTTTCAAAGTGGTCAAATTTTAGATGCAACTGCAGAAGATGGTATCTATACATTTGATCAATCATCATCACCAAGTTTCTTTGCTGGACAATTTGGTGCAGTATTTAAAGAAATGTGGAATCGTTTTGTGTACAATGGTGGAACAAGTAAGGAACAAGCAGTATTCTATATTAATGCAAAGGAAATTATGGATAATAAGTTTGGAACACCAGCTCCAATTCCATTCCAAGATTGGTCACATGCAGTTCCAAATCAAATGACAGGATCTATCAATCCACTTTCTGTAAAAGTTAAATGTTTTGGTAAATATACATTTAAAATTAGTGACCCAGCTACATTTATGTCAAAAGTTGCTGGTACAGCTGAAGAATACAGAAAAGATGAAATTGTTGAACAAATGAGATCAGAAGTAGTAGGAGCTTTCCAAAATGTCTTAAATGAATTAGGAAATTCTGAACATAAAGTTCCAGTACTAGAATTACCAAGTAGTACTGATGAAATTAAAACTGCTATGGATGAAAAAGTATTTGATCAACCAATTAGAGATAGAGGTATGAATATTGTTGGATTCGTTGTTGAATCAGTTACACTTGATGAA
>CACZTK010000028.1 GCA_902784095.1 uncultured Erysipelotrichaceae bacterium
GAATCTAATCATACTTTATCACAAGCAGCACTTGAAACACTTGCTATTATTGCTTATAATGAACCAGTTACAAGAATTCAAGTTGATAATTTAAGAGGTGTTGCATCAAGCCAAATGGTTAGAAAACTAGTTGCAAAAGGATTTATTAAAGAAGTAGGTAGAAGCGATCTACCAGGTAGACCAATTCTTTATGAAACAACAAGTGAATTCTTAGATTATTTTGGTCTTCCAAATATAGATGCATTACCAGAACTTCCTAATACAATTACAGAAGTGGAAGATGAAGAGGTAGAAGAAACTGATTTATATAAGTCTAAATATAAAGAAACTGAAGTATCTGCATAATAGATACTTTTTTTGTTTGTTAATATGTGTTATAATCTATGTATGCCTGTGTGGTGGAATTGGTAGACGCGTTGGACTCAAAATCCAATGGTAGCAATACCGTATCGGTTCAAGTCCGATCACAGGCACCATTGGGAAATCTGTCCAGACTTTTAAAGTTTTGGATTTAATATAGAAATATCAATTTCTAAAAGAAGTTGGTATTTTTTTGTTAGTTGAAGGAAGGACATGTTTAAATGATTAGTATTGTTAAAAAAAAGATTTTGCAAATGATACTATTGATATGTTAGAAGACAAAGTTGATAAATTAAAAGAGGCATTAAATTATTTTAAAGAATTATGGCAAAAATTTATTAAATTCTTGCAAGATAAATTCTTCTCTTCGAATAAGTATGATGACTTAATTGATGAATTACATGAAGAAGAAATAATTGATGATGAAGATTTAGAAGTTATGCAAGATGAATTTAGTAATAATTATAGCAAAGATGATGATTTGGAACGATAATTATGAAAAAAAATTTTCATCAAAATCCTCTAAAACCATTGACTTATATATATATATATAATAAAATTAGGATAAAATAGTAATCAAGAGTAAAGAATTTAAAAAAATACAGGTGAAAAAATGAAAAAAATATTTAAAAGAAATGTAAAAATGTTAGCAGCTTTTGTGATAGGTGGAATAGTATGTGGTGGTATAACTACTGTGGTTGCATATGCTATAGCATCTAGTGATGTTTCATATGATAATACTTCTTCAGGTTCTTCAGCAACTAATGTTCAAGATGCAATAGATGATTTATATACAAAAGCAAGTATAATAAAAACACAAGAATGCAAAGCTGAATATACAAAACAAAATGAAAATTCAACAAGTTATGAGTGTATAAATTAATGATTTATTGAACTTGAAAGGAAGAATAATATGAAAAGAATAAAAAAATATATAAATGAAAGTTCAAAGTTTGTTTTAGCATTTATTTTTGGAGCAATAATGTTTAGTGTAGTTGGAGTAAAAGCCGCATCTATATTAGCAGCATCAGAAGTAGCTTATTCTAGTTCAAGAATTTCATCAACGAATGTACAAGGAGCAATAGATGAACTATATGCAAAAGCAGATGAAAAAGCAACAACAAAGTTATGTAAAAAAGGATATTATACTATAAGTGATGGATCATCAAATTATACTTGTACAAAGCTTGAAGATAATCAAAATGCTATTACTTTAAAACTTAATGGTTCTGGGAAACAAAGCTTTCTATATCAATCTTTTTCTGCTCTACCTTCTTATGTTTATGTTGATGGTACATCAATAACACCAGCCACATCTTATACATTTAATAGTGCAGGAGAACATACGGTTGTTATGGTTTGGAATAGTCCTGTAACTAACATGTCAAGCATGTTCAGTGGTTGTAGAAACTTAACAAGCATAGACTTAAGTAATTTTAATACGAGTATTGTAATTAAAATGTCAGGAATGTTCAGTGGTTGTAGAAGCTTAACAAGACTAGACTTAAGCACCTTTGATACAAATAAGGTAACTACCATGTCATCAATGTTCAATGATTGTAGAAACTTAATCAGCCTAGACTTAAGTGATTTTAATACAAATAGGGTAGTTGACATGTCAGGAATGTTCAGTGGTTGTAGTAACTTAACAAGCATAGACTTAAGTAATTTTAATACGAGTATTGTAACTAACATGTCATACATGTTCTATGGTTGTAGTAACTTAACAAGCCTAGACTTAAGTATTTTTAATACGAGTAGAGTAAATAGTATGGTAAGTATGTTCAGTGATTGTAGTAACTTAACAAGCCTAGACTTAAGTGATTTTGATATGAGTAGTGTAACTAGTATGGTAAATATGTTCAATAATATTCCAAATGGAATTATAATAAAATCAAATACTTCTACATGTAATAAAATAGCATCTGATTCAGGAATTACTGCAAGTTATACATGTACACAATAATCTTTAAAATATAAAAGATGATTTTAAGAAAGTAGCATAAAAATTATTGCTACTTTTTCCATTCTTTGATAAAAAATATTGGAAATTGATATAAAACTATAGATATTTCTATTTTGTGAGTAAAAGTTTGAAATAACTTAACCACTCGCACCATATTTGATTATTCGAACTTATAAAAAGTTCGTTTTTTTTATTTTATTAATATAAACTTTATGATAAAATCTAATTATAGAAAGATGGGATGGCTATGAAAAATGAAATTACATTAGAAGATATCAAATACTATCAAGAACTTTATAATAAAAATGAAAATAATAAACAAATAGAAAATGAAATAGTAACACTAGGTCTAAGAGAAGCATGTTTAACTAATAAAGAAAATTATGAATTTAAATTTAATATAGAAGTACCTAGAGTAAAAACATATAATCAATTTGATTCTAATCAATGTAATATATATTCATCTTTAAGAATGATTAAAGATATCTTAAGACAAACTTCTGATTTAGCAACTGACTTTTTAGATATATCTGCCAACTATATAGCTTTCTATGATAAATTAGAAAAAGTAAATACTTATTATGATGAATTAATTAATTGTAAAAATATATCAATGGGATTTATTAATACAAAAATAAATAAATATATAGGAAGTTATGGTACATTTTATTTTTGTAAAAAAATAATAGATAAATATGGATTGGTTCCATCTAAAGATATGAAAGAAGTAGATGAGAATTATGATGATAGTTTAACTATAGAATTATTAAAAAATAAATTAAAAACAGATTCTTTAATATTAAGAGAGATAAAAGATTTAGAAGAAAGAAGAAAGATAAAAAAAGGTTTAATCTTTGAAGCATATCAATTTTTATCAAAAATATATGGTAATCCTCCAACTAGTTTTGAGATTAGAGGAGAATTACTAACACCTATAGATTTTAAAAATAGATATTTAAAAAATTACTTAGATGACTATGTAACTACAACATTACTACCTAAGAATGTTTTATTTGATAGTTATTCTTTTGTTCCTAGTATGTATCTAGCAGACAAGGAAGAAATAATTACTTTACCAAAAGAAGAATTAGAAAGAGCTATCTTAAAACAATTACAAGATGGTATTAGTATTTGGTTTTCTGCAGAAGAATCAACTGCATTAGATTCAAAAAATGGTGTTTTAGATTATAATGCATATAATTTTAATAAGAAATTGAGAATAAAGGAAATTAGTAAAAATGATAAGATGAAATTAGATATCATTAATTATGATCATGCAATGTGTATAACAGGCGCTCTATTTATAAAAAATAAAACTGTTCAATATAAAGTAGATAATAGTTTTGCTGATATTGGTAGATTTAATGGTAACTTAATTATGACACCAGCATTTTTAGAAAACTGTGTTATTACACTTGTTATAAATAAAAAATATATAAATATGAATGAAGAAATTATTTAGTGGGGGACTTTATGAAAAATGAAAGAATAGGCATATTTGATTCTGGACTTGGAGGACTTTCAATACTTAATGAATTAAAAAAAGTATTGCCTAATGAAGATTATTTATTTTATGAAGATAGTATAAATAATCCATATGGAGAAAAAACTGAAGAAGAATTATTTGAGATAACTAGTAAAATAGTTGATTATTTAATTGAAAATAAATGTAAGATAATAGTTATTGCGTGTAATACTGCTACTACATCATGTATAAAAAAATTAAGAGAAAAGTATCAAAATATGATATTTATTGGAACTGTTCCTGCGATTAAAATGGCATATGATGCAAATTCTAAAAACACACTTTTACTCGCAACTTCTTATACAATAAAATCAGAAAGAGTAAAAGAATTATTAAATGATTATACAGGTATTAATCAAAATATATATGTAGAATCAGGAAAAAACTTAGCTAATTTGATTGAAGAAGGGGATATTAATAAGATTAAAACATTACTAAGTGAAATATTATTACCATATAAAGATAATATAGATTCAATTGTTTTAGGTTGTACTCATTATCCTTTAGTAAAAGATTTAATTAAAGAAATAATTCCAAATATAGAGATATTAGATGGATCATTTGGTGTTGCTAAAGAAACAAAACATCAATTAATTGAAAATGATTTATTAAACGAATCAAATGAAGAAGGAAAAATTATTATAGAAAATAGTAAATCACAAGATTTAGTAAAAAGAAGTTATGAAATATTAGGCTAAATTAAGAAAATGTGTTAAAATAAGAAACGGTGATTTATATGGACGGAAAAAAATATATAATATTAGAAATAATTCCAACTGCAGTGGATCCTAAAAAAGGAGAAATTGCTCAGTTATCAGCATTAAAAGTAAATGATTTAAAGCTTATAGATAGATTTGATTATAGATTAGAAAAAAATATGATTAATAATATAGATATTCTTAATATGATATCTTATGATGAAGATATGTTTAAATATGTAAAAACAACAAAAACTATTTTATCAAGATTTAAAAAATGGATTGAAGATTATGATTTATTAATAATAGATAATGTATATACTAAGAATTATTTAAGTAGTATTAAGAATAATAAAGAATCAGTTTTTGATTATTTAAATATGAGTTTTTCTGATGATGTTATTGAACTAGTAATGGAAAAGTATAAATTAATACCTTCTAATCATATAGTTGATTTATTATATGAAGCAATATTATTTGAAAAAGGTGAGTAATATGGAATTAGCAAGTAATTGGAAAGAATATGAAATAATAGATGCATCTTGTGGAGAAAAATTAGAACGTTGGGGAAATATTTATTTATTAAGACCAGATCCACAAATTATTTGGGATAATGTAAATTTATTAGAAAAGTATAAGGAAAAAATAAATGCTGTATATCATAGAAGTAATAAAGGTGGAGGACATTGGGAAAATTTAAAGAAAACTCCAACTAGTTGGAAAATTAATTACAATGATTTGATTTTTAATATTAAACAAATGGGATTTAAACATACAGGTCTTTTTCCGGAACAAGCTTATAACTGGGAATTCATGATTAATAAAATAAAGAAAAGTAATAGAAAAATAAAGGTACTAAATCTATTTGCATATACAGGAGGAGCAACAGTAGCGTGTCTTTCAGCAGGAGCTTCAGTTACACATGTTGATTCATCTCGTGGGATGGTAGATTGGTGTAAAGAAAATGTTAAATCAAGTGGTTATATTGACAGTGAAATTAGATATTTAGTTGATGATGTAGTTAAATTTGTTAAAAGAGAAATAAGACGTGGAAATAAATATGATGCTATTATTATGGATCCACCTAGTTATGGAAGAGGTAGTAATGGTGAAGTTTGGGATATAGAAAAAGATTTGAATAGTTTAATTTCTTTATGTAGTGAAATATTAAGTGATAAGCCATTATTCTTTTTAATCAATTCTTATACTACAGGATTATCATCAGAAGTATTAAAAAATTTATTAACAATTCATGTGGAAAAAAACTATCATGGAAAAATAACTTGTGGAGAAATAGGTCTTCCTATAAAATCAAATAATTTAGTATTACCTTGTGGAATATATGGAAGATGGGAAGAAAATGACTAAATTAAAAGTATTTTATGAAGATAATCATATTATAGTTGTAGAAAAACCATTTAATATTTTAAGTCAAGCAGATTCTACTAAAGATATAGATATGCTCAGTATAGTAAAAGAATATATTAAAGAAAAATATAATAAACCAGGAAATGTTTATTTGGGATTAGTTCATAGATTAGATAGACCTGTTGGTGGAATAATGGTTTTTGCCAGAACATCGAAAGCAGCATCACGTCTTTCAGAACAAGTTAGAACACATAAATTCTCTAAGAAATATTTGGCAGTTGTTTCTGGAAAAATAAAGGATTCAGATACATTTATTGATTATTTAAAGAAAGAAGATAATGGTAATACAATTGTTACTGATGAAAAAAATGGTAAATACTCAGAACTTTCATATAGAGTTTTAGAATATAATAAAAAAAATAATAGATCATTAGTAGAAATAGATTTGAAAACAGGTAGACATCACCAGATAAGAGTACAATTTGCATCTCGTGGTTATCCATTATGTGGTGATCAAAGATATGGTAAAAAAGATAATACTCAAATTGCATTATATGCATATCAATTAAAGTTTTATCATCCAACAACAAAAGAAGAAATGATCTTTGAAAATAAGAAAATAGAAAATGTCTACTTGTCAGATTTTACGTTGTAAAATAGTGTCAAAAGCAAAATAACTATTGTTTTTGATATTTTTTTTTGATATTATTGTAATAGATTAGAATAAAGGGAGTAGATAAAATGGATTTTGGATGGTTTGTAACTGTTCCAGGAATGTTGATAACTGGAGGAGTTTTACTATTAGTAATAGCTTTAATAATATTTATTTCAACAACAGGAAAGAAGAAAAAAGATAAAACAGATGCCAATGCTACATCAGAGGCAGGAGCACAAAGTATGGTGGATGGAGTTTTCTCACAAGTTATTGATAATAACCCACCAGCAGCACCAACTGCAGCACCAGCTGATCCTACAGCAGTAGCGCCAAATGGTGAAATGCCACAAGTAGCTTTTGCTACACCAGAGGCAGTGCCAGGAAATGATATGCCACAGGTAGCTTTCGCAACACCAGAAGCACCTGCTATGCCTGAAGTTGCTCCAGTAGCAACACCAGAAGCACCTGCTATGCCTGAAGTTGCTCCAGTAGTAGCACCAGAAGCACCTGCTATGCCTGAAGTTGCACCTGTTGCAGCACCAGAAGCACCTGCTATGCCTGAAGTTGCTCCAGTAGTAGCACCAGAAGCACCTGCTATGCCTGAAGTTGCTCCAGTAGCAGCACCAGAAGCACCTGCTATGCCTGAAGTTGCACCTGTTGCAGTACCAGAAGCACCTGCTATGCCTGAAGTTGCACCTGTTGCAGCACCAGAAGCACCTGCTATGCCTGAAGTTGCACCTGTTGCAGCACC
>CACZTK010000029.1 GCA_902784095.1 uncultured Erysipelotrichaceae bacterium
AAAACACCTCCTTTCGGAAGTGTATTCTATCACTTTTTATTTGAACTGTCTTTTTTTATAATGTCTACTCTAAGGGGTGCAGTTCAACTTAAGTCTTTTTAATCTATTTTATATTTGATTATTTTATTTATCTTAGGATCTGCTAAAGAATACTTGTTAGCACTACTTTCAAACAGAATATACAAATATCCATCTTTATAAAACATCCCTTCTGCCATAGGTGGAAGTTTTTTAGTATATAATCTATTACTTTTATCAAATTTAGCATTTTTTTGTTTTAAAACATTTTTATATACTTGCAAATTGGAATTAACTAAATAGGTAAATGATTCTGTAAATGCAACATCACCATTTGGAAGAATACTCATACCTTGAACTGCTTTAGGAAGAGATACTACATAATCAGGGTTATTAAAATCAATATTTTCTTTGTATATGTAACCATTTAATTTAGGGTCACCATTTTCTACATCATAGAATGGTTTTAAATAGAAATCACCAATCCATAATATATTATCATAGAAATAACAGAAATCCCCTCTTATTGGAAGTTTTATTTCATCTATGCATTGAATAGAATCACCATTTTTATTAATAATATCATCTAAATTATAAATGTCTACTTCATAATCATTACTAATCCAAACAGTAGACTCATATATTGAAATACCACCAACATGTTTTGTATTATTAGTTCCATCTCTATTTATAAGTTTCAAACTCTTAAGTAACTTTCCAGTTTTAAAATCAACTATAAATATTTTACTAACATCATTAGAATAAGATGTTTGTATAGTAACATTATACTTTTCAGAATAAGCCAAACCTTGTGGTACATCATCATTAGTATTACCATATACACTAAATGCTTTAGAATAACTATCACTATGCATAAAATATCTAACATTTATTCTTACATAATCAACAATAAATACTGCTACTAAGATTAAAACTATAGAAAATAATACTTTTACAATTTTCTTTACTACTTTCATATTCTTCACCTAATACTTTTTTGAATTCGATAAATATATTAATGATTGAATTACATCTATAATCCAACCTATTCCAAATATTCCACCTGTAAATAAATATAGTACTCCTAATCCAACTTGATTCTTCATAAACTTATGAACACCTAGCATCCCAAGCATAAAAACTATTAAAAAATCGGCAATTGGTTCATTACAACATGGCTTATATGATGAGGTACTATTATCATTATCTTGTTGTGCACGAATTTTGCCTATTTCAAAATCATATCCTGCTTGCTCCATCTCATCATATTTAATATGCTGTATTTCATCATCAAATTTAAATGTTGTATTACAATACTTACATGTAACTTCTTTATCATTTTCATTCATTTGTAGACCTGATCCACAATTTTTACATCTTAATTCAACTAACTTCATACGTGCCTCCATTTATAATAAAACTAAGCAACTGCAGTAGTTACTTAGTAAAATTACATTTATAATACTTCTATGTTTTCATCATTATCATCATTACTAGAAAGAGTAGAATTTAATTCTTCATTATTCTCTTCTACAAATGAATTATTTTCCACATTTTTTGTGGATATTTCTTCAGTATTTTCAGTACCATTACTGCTTGAAATATTTTCATCATGAACTTCTTCTTTTTCTGGTAAGCTGACAATTGGTGTATTATTGTTATTTGGAATATATTCGTCATCATCATCATCATCTTCAATCATTGATCTCTGTTTCTTTTTCTTATTTACTGCTTTATTAATGATTGAATATATAATTAATAGAATAATTCCTGATACCAAATATATTATACCTAAAATCAATAGAGACATAACATTTATACTAATAGCAATGTCAACATTATCTTTAACTAAACCAAATAAAACACTTGATAAACCGTAAGATAATAATACCATAATACCTGAAGTGATTAATACTGATCCAAACGATTTCATCCATTTATATAATGACCAATTAACTAATCCAATTAATAATACTAAGCAACCTATGATTATTAAAACATTAACTCTAAACCTATCAGAAGTTATCTTACTATAAGTTGAAACTACTGAAACTACTGGAGAATTCTTATCAATTTTTACACTCTTGATTGCCTCATCTAATGATTTTTTTAGATCTGCTCTAGTCTTATTAGAATCTATTTCACTAATCTCATATTGTTTTTTTGCAAGTTCCTCTAAATCAGCTTTATGAGTAACACAAAAATCAATAATTAAACTAATTGTTTCATCACTCACTCCATCTGAAGTACCTTCAATATAACTCGAAAAATCAACTAAAGCAGAATCAATAATTTTATCTGTTTTTTCATCATCTATCATTTTAATAATGATACTATCATCTATATTCTCATCTTCTATTTTTTCAACAAGAACCTTTTTAGCAACCTCTCCAATTAGTTGATGTTGTATAACATCCTTAACTGTATAACTTGCTGTTAAAACAATAATAAGCAATACTAATATAAAACTAATAATAAATGTAAGTAATCCCTTTACAATTTTCATCTAAACACCTCTATTCTTATATCATAGATTATATCATATCTTTTAAAAAGAAAAAAGAGTATTTTTATACTCTTTAATACTAATTACTTTTTTGAATAGGTTCATAAACAGTACCTGTAAACCACACCTCACCAGTAGCTTTATCACGAATAAGATACATATATGGCTTATCGAATGTTACATCAATATCCTTAACAGGTACCTTAAATAAATGTTCAAAGAATGGACCAGATACAGCTCCAGCACCTCCAACAGCAGTTGAAGCAGACGCTTTTATTCCGTCATTTGAAAACTCAATATTAGCCTTATGGATAGCCTTATCAATGTATGTGCCCTTACTACTAGTCAAATTTGAGAAATTTGCTTTTTCAATATCAAAAGCATCTTTTATACCCATTTTATTTAAATCTTCTAAAAGTTCTAACTCATATTCAAATTTAAAGAATGGAATAAATCCTCTAATTCTAGTTACATAACCTTCATCAAAATTATTAATATTAACTTCTTTTAGATTAGAAATAATATCATTAATGTCTTTTGAACTAACTTTTTCAACATATTTATATAATTTTTCATTCTTAGGCATTATACCTACATATTGTAATGTAGTATTATTATAATTTTGTAAGTCTTTAGCAAAAACTCTAACATTTTCATCTTCATGCACTAAGAAATCAGTTGAATTAGCTGCCTTACCATAATTTTCTTTTAACTCTTTAATAAAACTATTTAACCCTTCTTCTACAGGTAAATCATTTTTTCCATCTTCAGTATTTAACCAAGCTTCATATTCAGGTCTTAGCATCTCCTTAATCTTATCTTCACCAAGCTCTTTTACAATGTCATATTTATTAAAATCAGCAAGTATTTCTGCTCCCTTTATACCTTCTTTACCATTAAATTTATTTGGCTCATACTGATTAGTTTTATAGTTATATCTACCATAAAAAGCTCCTTCATCAAAATATGGATACTCTGATAATCCATATGCTGATGTACTAGTATCATCTAGTTTTTCATGTGCATAGCGAACAGAATACATTCCATCATTAACACAAGGTATTTTATGCAATCCCTCACAATGTACTTGGTTATTCCAGTTCATATCAATTGCTAGAGCATTAATTAAAAAGAAATTGTTAGTAGAAACATCATTTAATAAGTTATTAATCAAATTAAATGTCTTATCACTTACCCATTTATTTATATTATTAGGATTATCAAAATTATCATAGATAACTTCTGCATTGTATTTACTCTTTAAGTTTGTAGTATAAGTATTTTTAATAGCATCTTTAAAACTATTTCTAATAAATACTGCATTTGCAAAACTCATATGATCGTCATTAAGATATGTTCTTGATTTATAATCCCCTATTACTGCATCTATTTGGGATTTTGTATCTCCACTTGCTCCTTCTGAAAGCATTTCAAGTGCATATTTTATTGATAATGGACTATATACTTTGTTCTTTGTTTCATTTTCTAATTTTAAAAATTGTAAATCAAAGTTTTCCAATCCATTACCAGAAAGTCTATATTCTGATTTATACTCTGTTGGTTTATTATTAACCTTTTTAGGTTCTTCTGTCTTAGCCATAAATTTTATATAGTAGAATACTCCACCACCAATTACTAATAGTATTAATACTATCAGTATTACTATAGCTTTATTGCCCTTCTTTTTAGGCTTCTTTTCTTCTTTTTGTTCATCAGTATTATCTGATGAAACTATTTCTAATGATTCTTCTTTATTTTCAGTAATTGGTTCTTCTGTTACTACTGGTTGTTCAGGTTCAACATTCACAATAGGACCTTCTGCTACTATTGTTTTTTCAGGATCAATTTCATCATTACTAGGAACATCTGCTGCCACAGGTTGTTCTGTATCAGTACTATTATCACTCAATGTTTCTATAGAATCATCTTCATTTGAAGCATTAAAAGCATTTATTTTTTCAATTGCTTCATCAATATTACTCTTTTCTTCTTCATTCATATTAACTTTCCTTCCTATTCTACCTATTATATCTCTATTTTAGTATACCATAATGGAAATATCAATAAAAAAAAATAAATGTTTTAACCATTTATTTTTTCTTCATACATTTGTCTAATACTTCAGCAAATGATTTCTTATTTTCCTTATCTTAACTAAAATTATTTACTCCATTATTTATGTTTTTTTTAAATATTATAACTTTTTCTTAATTTCAATGAAGAACTACTATTATCCAAAACACTATTAGTTACTCACAATTTATCAATATCCATAGTATCACCTACTTTTGTTTTCCAGATTTTTCACTTTCTTTTACTGATAATTCAGCCATCATCCTATTTAATTCTCCATTTGAATTACGAATCTTCTCTCTTACTTTTTCAAAATCTTCTTTATAAATATCAGTTTGTATCGAATCTATACAATAGAATCTTTCTCCTACACCATCTATTCCTAATACCTTTATATTGTCATTATTAATAAGATTTCTAACATACTCTACTTTTTCTGTTGGCACACCTATCATTTTAATACATTCAAGAGGTAATTTTCTTTCTACACCAATTTCTGCAACATCAGAAGAAACAATGCATTTCTTCAATCCTGAAATAGCTTCTGCATTTGTTCCTATTATCACATTAAATATACCTTCAGCCTCTTCCTCATAAGAAACATCGGAATAATCTTCAGCAATATCTACTATATCAGTAAGACTTACAAAATCAAGATCTCTTACATACTCAGTTCTAGAATATTTTTCACCTGTGGATATTTCATACTCTCTTTCTTTCAATAATTCTGTACTTTCAAGTCCATTTTCAAGAATTCCACTAAGTGCTTTTGAATTAGTCCCATGAAATAAATTAATATTATTAGTAACTAATTCATCAAAAGTATCCTCATTTCTTATTAATAAATATGCCATTGAAACTCTTCTTCTCATTTCTATATAAGGATTGTCTTTATTACTCATATTAGAGTTTAGACTATAGTTTTTATATCCTCCATCATAAAGTATACTTTCAAGTTTTTCTTTCTTTGTTTCACTATCTACAAGTTCAAAAAACATTTTAGATAATTCTCTAAATATTGGTATTTTTTCTATTTCATTTAAATTATAATCAGAATATTGCATATAATCACCTTCACTCATTAATTTTAAATGCATCATTTAAAATAATTTCATCAACAACATCATCCACACTAAGTTCATTTTCATATAATAAGTATTCCTCATTAAATCCATAGTTAAGAAATTCATTTAAAAGAATAACACATCTTTCTTTCATTTGACAATCTTCTTCTCTTTTACTATCTCTTTCTAAAAGCGTTTCTCCATCTGCAAGGAGTACAATAAATTTTGTTTGAACATTTGCAAATTCTTTAGCCAACATCTCATAATCATTTTTATTAATTATATAATTAAAAACAACATCATATCCAGTATTTAAATAATTATTAATTGTATCAACAACTACTTTCCAGAATATATCTAAATGATTACCTTCTTTCCAAGCTGCTACATAACTGGATACTACATGGTGATAAAAATCATCACCCTCTAATAAAACAGACTTTTCAAGTTTTTTAGCAAGTCTTTTTGAGATAGTTGATTTTCCAACACCACAAGGACCAGTTATCAAATATAGTTTTGACATTCATATCCCTCCTACTTTAATTCAAATTCTATTTTTCCTTTGCCATCATTTACTTCTACTGTTGCAATACTACCATTAATTATTGTTAAAGATGGTGCTTTATGTGATATATCAGCATCATATATAATTGGTATACCTAGCTCGTTTATTACACTATCTTCTAAACAACTTTTGGTATCATAATCAAAGTATGTAGATTCAACTCCAAATCTACCAAAAATAATTGCCTTCGCATATTTAAAATAATTTAACTCATTCATCTTCCAAAGAGTTCTTATTGTTTCTTCCATAGTTATTTCACAATTATCAAAATACCAAATTATTCCATCTTCTTTATATTTTTTATTAAATTCATCTATACCATCATACTTAGTTCCTGATAATTCACTAATTAAATCAAAACATCCACCTATAATTCGACCAGTTACATTAACCTCTTTATTATCAAGAGTTTTCCAATATACTTTTTCTGTTAAATTGTCTGGTTCTAATCCTGTTACTTTTTCTATTCTTTCATTTTCATAAAAAGGATAACTATGCTCTACAATTAAGTTTCCTTTTATAATCTCTAAAAAATCTCTTTCACTTTGACCTAATGATTCTACTCCTATACTAGAAAAATTATGTCCATATATTGTTGCTATATCATATTTTGTTGTTATTGAATATAAAAGCCCTGTTGGATCTGAAAAACCAACAACAAACTTTGGATTAACCTTAATTAGTTCAAAATCTACATAAGAAAGCATCTCTACTAAAAATTCTCCACCTGCAGCACATATAATCATATCAACTTCTTTAGATTTTAACATTTCGTTAAATTCCTTTGCTCGTTCTTTAAAAGAAGCACTTCTACCTCTATAACTATTAAATAAATTTTCTGATAATAATAGTTTATATCCTAATTTTTCATAGTTCTTAATAGCATTTTTATACTTTGCTTTTTTTAATTCATCATATGCTCCATCAGATGGTGTAGGAATCCCTATACAACTATTTTTGCTTATAAATTTTGGATATAACATACTATCAACTCCCAATTTGATTATAACAAAAAAGAGTATTTAAATCTACTCTTCAATCCTTAATTAAGCTTATCACTAGATTTACTATTTAAATATAAATCAGCTCTTCTACCCAAATTATATGCATAATAACCAGCAGCAGCTATCATAGTACCATTATCTGTACAATACTTCATTGATGGGATAGTCAAGTTAACGTTCAATTCATCAGCTACTTTTTGTACTTCTTCTCTTAATCCCATATTAGCTGCAACTCCACCTGCTATTATTAAGTTTTTAATATCAAAATCTATTAATGCTCTCTTAGTCTTATTCACAATTGATGAAATAGCAACTTTTTGAAATGATGCTGCTAAATCTTCTTTGTTTATTTGTTCACCCTTTTGTTCTGCTTTATGATTAAGATTAATTACAGCACTCTTTAAGCCACTAAAAGAGAAGTTATAACTATCATCTTGTAATGGAACTGGTAAATTATATGTACAGCTTCCTATATGAGCTAATTTGTCTACTTTTGGGCCTCCAGGGTACTCCAAATTTAGAACTCTAGCTACTTTATCATAACATTCACCAACTGCATCATCCAATGTACCACCCAGCTTTTCAAATTCAAAATGATTTTTCATCAAAACAAGTTCAGTATGTCCACCACTAACTACTAATGCTAGCAATGGAAATGACATTTCTTTTTCTAAGCTATTAGCATAAATATGTCCTGCAATATGATGAACAGGAACTAGTGGTTTGTTATAAACAAACGCAAGTGTTTTAGCAGCCTCTAATCCAATTAATAAAGATCCTATCAAACCAGGACCATAAGTCACTGCTATTGCATCAATATCATCCATCTTCATATTTGCTTTTTCTAAACATTCTTCTATTACAAAAGTAATATTTTTTACATGCTCACGACTTGCTATTTCAGGAACAACTCCACCATAATTTTTATGGATATCTATTTGTGAAGAAATTACTGTTGCTATATCAACTCTTCCATTTTTTACTATAGAAACACTAGTTTCATCACAACTACTTTCAATTCCCAATATATAAACATCTTTCATATACTTCACACTTTCTATTTTTTTCTTTCCATTAGAATTCCATCTATTCCATTATAATAACCCTTTCTAGTTGCAACTTCAACAAAATTATACTTTTTATATAAAGAAATTGCTGGAATATTATCTATTTTAACTTCCAAAGTAATATCTTTATCCACAGTATTAATCATTTTTTCCAATAACTTGGAACCTATTCCACAGTTTTTGTGGAAAGAATCAACTTCTATCTGATTTACTTCTGCTCTTTCATATATATCACTGTAATAAATATACCCAACAACTTTTTCATCTACATAAACTAAATAATGACCAAAAGGATTAGATTTTAGGTCATTAAAAACAAGACTCTTGTCTAAAAAAGAATCATTTAATAAATCTAAATTTTCTATACTAATTTCTTGTATCATTATATTCTACTTTCTTCTGCTTCTGTCAATTTTAAATATTCAGGATTAACCATATGTGGATTAACATTTTCTTTTTCTACATATTTCTTAACAATAGCCAAAATATTTGGATTATAACTACACTTTTCACCAGATAATGATATTTCATCATTAGTAACTATTAGATAATTATCAAGTGTAGATAATACTTTTAATAATTCAGAATTGGCTATGTGCTGAGGTTTTAGTATACATTCATCACCATTATAAATAGATGCATATGAGTAATCTCTTCTAGCATCAATTACAGAAACTATATTTCCATTATAACCACAAGAATCTTTCATTGCTTCTAAACTAGTTATAGTTGTTATTGGAATATTAAGACTCCAAGCATAGACCTTTGCTATTGTAAGACCTACTCGTATTCCAGTAAAAGATCCTGGACCATTTACTACAATTATCTTATCAATATCTTTAGGTTCTAAACCTTGTTTATTAAACATATCAACTATTTTAGGTAAAGCAACTCTAGATAAATCTTGTCCAAGATTTTCTTTAACTTCTTCTAACAATTCATTATCACAAACAATACCAGCATATAGATAACTTGAAGATGTATCTATATATAAAGTTCTCATAAAACTGCCTCACACAAATCCTCATATTTTTTACCATGTGGTGTTATTATAAATGTTCTTTTATCTTCATCCTCATCAGAGTTTTTAATCTTAATATCAAGTCTTCTATCTGGTAAATAATCAGGTATCATGTCAGCCCATTCAATTATGGTAATACCTTTCTTAGTAAAATATTCTTCTATACCCAAATCTTCAACATGGCCATCAAGTCTATATACATCCATATGATATAATGGCATTTCACCAGAAGTATATTCCTTAATAATATTAAATGTTGGAGATGTAACTTCTTCATCTATTTCTAGTGATTGTGCAAATCCTTTGGTAAATACTGTTTTTCCACTACCTAAATCACCACTTAAACAAATAACCATGTTTGGAAATTTTTCTGATTCAATATTCTGTGCTAATTCAATTGTTTCACTTTCTGAATATGTTGTAACCTTATAATTCATTTTAATCACCTGTTAATATTATAAACAAAAAAAAAGAGTTATACAATCTCTTTTTGTCTAATTAGACATTATTTATACACATTTAAATTTTTACAAAAAAAAATTCTTGGCAACTTCCTATTTTCGCATACACTATTGTCGGCGTTAAGTGGCTTAACTTCTGTGTTCGGGATGGGAACAGGTGTACCCCACTTGCTATCGTTACCAAGAAAATATATAGAGAAATAATTCTCTGAAAACTAAGATACTGTGTTTCATCAAATTAATTAAATATGATTAAATCCTCGATTATTAGTACTGGTCAACTCAACATATCACTATGCTTCCATCTCCAGCCTATCAACCTCATAGTCTATAAGGAATCTTACTACATACGTATGGGAAAACTCATCTCAAAGGAGGCTTCCCGCTTAGATGCTTTCAGCGGTTATCCTTTCCAAACATAGCTACTCTGCACTGCAACTGGCGTTACAACAGATACACCAGAGGTTTGTCCATCCCGGTCCTCTCGTACTAAGGATAG
>CACZTK010000030.1 GCA_902784095.1 uncultured Erysipelotrichaceae bacterium
AAAAACACCTCCTTTCGGAAGTGTATTCTATCACTTTTTATTTGAACTGTCTTTTTTTATAATGTCTACTCTAAGGGGTGCAGTTCATTAATTCATCTTTTTTTTTACTATGATATATGATATAATTTACAAGTGAAATGAGTGATGTATATGAAAGCAAGTATTCTATCTTTAGGTTGTAAAGTAAATATGTATGAAAGTGAATTTGTTATTTCTAAATTGAAAGAAGCAGGATATGAAATATGTGATTTTAATGATAACTGTGATGTTTATATAATAAATACATGTACTGTTACTAATACCGCTGATACTAAGAGTAAAAAGATGATTAGAAATGCTATTAGAAAAAATCCTGATGCTATAATTGTTGCTATGGGATGTTTTATCGCAGCTAATCAAAATATAGAAATAGAAGGATTAGATATAATTATTGGTAACAAAGATAAATCTAAAATAGTTGAATTAATAGAAGAATATAAAAATAAGAAAGAACAAATAAGAGATAAATATAGTAATGATTTAACTGTTTTTGAAGATATGAGTATTAAAGACTTTCCAGGAAGAACAAGAGCGTTTGTAAAAATTCAAGATGGATGTGAAAACTTTTGTAGTTATTGCATAATTCCATATGTAAGAGGAAAATGTCGTAGTAAAGATATAGAAGAAGTAATTGAGGAAGTATCATCTTTAGTAAATAATGGTTATCAAGAAATTGTTTTAACTGGAATTCACACAGGTAATTATGGTCGTGATAAGGATTATGAGTTTTCTGATCTTCTAGAAAAACTTGTAAAAATAGATGGTTTAAAAAGATTAAGAATTTCATCAATAGAAATTACTGAGCTAAATGATAAAGTACTTTCAGTAATAAATGATTATAATATTATAGTAGATCATTTACATATACCTCTTCAAGCAGGTAGTAATGAAATATTAAAAGCAATGAATCGTAAATATGATTTAGACTATTTCTATTCAAAAATAGAAAGAATAAGATCTATTAGACCTGATATTTCAATAACAACAGATGTTATAGTAGGTTTTCCTGGAGAAACTGATGAATTATTTAATCAGACAATAAAAACATGTAAAGAATTAAAATTCTCTAAAATTCATGTTTTTCCATTTTCTTTAAGAAGTGGTACTAAAGCAGAAAGTTTACCAAATCATATTGATTCAGAAACAAAGAAATCAAGAGCGAGAACTCTATTAGAAGTATCTAAGCAGTTAGAACTTGAATATTTTAACGAACATATAGGTAAAAAAGTGGAAGTATTAATTGAAAATACTAAAGATGGTTATAGTTATGGTCATACATCTAACTTTCTATATGTTAAAATAAACAAAGAATTAGAACATAATACATTTTATGAAACAGAAATAGAATCTGTTGAATACCCATATTGTATTGGAAAGTAGGAAAATTATGAGTATCTATATAAAAGGACAATATAAAAAAAGTATCTTTCAAAGTGAAAATGGTTATACCATTGGACTTTTTAAGGTGCAAGAAACAAATTCAGAAGATTTAGAAATTTATATAGATAGAACAATTACATTTACAGGTTATTTCCATGAACTTAATGAAATAGATACTTATGTGTTTAATGGTAAATTAGTAGAGCATACTAAGTATGGAGAACAATTTCAGGTTGATAGTTATGAAAGATGTATGCCTGAAGAAAAGAATCAAATAATTGATTTCTTATCATCTGGTCTATTCAAAGGAATAGGGGAAGCTAAAGCTAAAAAAATTGAAAAGGCTTTAGGTAAAGATACATTTAAAGTAATTTTAGAAAATCCCTCTAATCTAATATTAATACCAGGTATAACTGAAAAAAATTCTCAAGAATTACATCAAAAACTATTAGAATATGAATCAAGTTATGAAACAATATTATATTTAACAAAAATAGGCTTTTCTACTAAAGATAGTATGATTATATATAATAAATATAAAGAAAATAGTCTAAGAAAAATAGATGAAAATATATATTGTTTAATAGAAGATATTTATGAAATGTATTTTAAAAAGATTGATTTGATTGCTATGAAAGTAGGAATAGATAAAGATTCTGATATTAGAATAGATGCATCTATTTTATACATAATGAGAGAATTATCTAATAATTATGGTCATAGTTATTTTTCTAAAGAAGAAATATATTCTTATTTGCATAGAGTTATGGGATTAAGTATAGATAAAGATAGATATGAATTTAGATTATTAGAACTAGAAAGAAATCTTAAAATAGTAAATAGAAATTCTAGATACTATACAAGAGAATTATATGACGCTGAAGTATTTATTGTAAAAAGATTTAATCTATTAAATCATGAAAAAGATATTTCAGATAAGAATGTTGATGATATGATTAATACCTTGGAAGAACACTTTGGTATTAAATATAATGAAGAACAAAGATTAGCCATTAGAAATTCGTATTTGAAAAAATTATTAATTATTACAGGAGGACCTGGAACTGGAAAAACAACTATTATTAATGCCATAGTTGAATTATACAAACAAATGAATAAATATAATTTAAAAGATTTAGATGAAAAATTAGCTTTGCTTGCACCAACAGGAAGAGCTGCTAAAAGAATGAGTGAAGCAACTAATTATAAAGCATCTACAATTCATAGATTTTTAAAATGGAATAAAGATAATAATAGTTTTGGTATTAATGAGTATAATAAGAGTAAAGTTGAATTTGTCTTAATAGATGAAGCTAGTATGGTTGATACATTACTCTTTTATTCATTATTAAAAGGTCTTAGTGCTAATACAAAAATAATTTTGGTTGGTGACTATGATCAATTACCAAGTGTAGGTGCAGGACAAGTATTACATGATGCTATTAATAGTAATGTATTAAATGTAAGCTATTTAAAAGAATTATATAGACAAGGAAAAGACTCTAATATAATTACTTTAGCATATGATATTAGGTCTAATAGGTTAGATAAAGATATATTTAATAAAGAAGAAGATTTAACTTTTATAGAATGTATGGATGATGAAGTACTAGATTATATTTCTAATGTATGTCAGACCTATAAAGATGTGTCATATAAGGACTTACAGATATTGGCACCACAATATAAAACAATAAATGGAATAGATAACATAAATATAAAATTACAAGACATATTTAATAAAAAATCAAAAGCAAAAAGAGAAATAACAATAGGAGAGTATACATATCGTGAAGGTGATAAAGTAATTCAATTAACTAATATGCCTGATGAGAATGTATATAATGGAGATATAGGGATTATATGTCAAATAGTAAATCAAAAACAAAAAGAAATATATATTGATTTTGATGGTAATTTAGTTAGATATACTTCCTCATCATTTAATAAATTTAAAAAAGCATATGCAATTAGTATCCATAAATCTCAAGGTAGTGAATTTGATATAGTTATAATTCCATTAGTAAAATCATTTAAGAAAATGCTATATAGAAAACTAATATATACAGCTGTTACTAGAAGTAAAAAGAAACTATTTTTAATAGGGGATTATCAAGCATTAGAAATGGCAGTTAATAATAATACTTCTGATTTAAGACGAACAAGTATTAAAGATTTTCTAGTTAATGGTATAAATGACTAATTATAGAAAATAATAGTAATGTACCTATGTGTACTACATGTTTTCTATTGAGAGGTGATTTATGTGAATATTAAAATGTCTACTGTAGCAGCGGCAGTAGGAATGGGAGTTTTATCTTGGATGATGATGAAAAAAATCAATCCAAAAATGGCAGAAGATATGAAATGTATGATGAAAAAATCTGCTAATAAAATGATAGAAAATATGGACTAAAAAAAAACTACTAATTTAGTAGTTTTTCTTATTATATGGCGCTACTTCCTGATATATATTTGAATCAAAATTATGTTGACTTTGTTCTATTTGTAATAATTCAGGAGTAGTTAGTTTTAAAAATCTATTATCAATTATTTGCTCATTTGTATTAGTAACTGGATCATCCCAAGTTAAATCATAATTATACCAAGTATTATATAGATGAACAGCATTCCAAATATGTGTATCACTAGCAACTTTAAAACTCTTTATATTTAAATCCTCTAAGAATAATTCAAAAGCATCAGAGTAACCACCACAAATACTATATCCCTCAATCAAAGTACCATAAGCAGTATCAGATTTATATTGAATAATATTATTATCAGTTCTATCTGAATCATACTTTGTATGATCTATTATATAATCATGAATTACTTTAAGTTGATCCTCTATTGATAAATTTTTATTAATTAATTCTTTTTCTAGTTTTTTAACTACACTAGTAATAGCTTCTATATCTTGTTTTGAATATGTTTTAATAAATCTTATAGTAACTTTTCCAGTTGTATCAGTCTCAGTAGATATGTTTTTAAAACTATTAAATGGATGAACATAATTATTAATACTTGATAATACAACTTGATCTTTAGCAAGTTTAGAAACTTCATCAGTACAACCTTCATATTCATCAGGACAATAAAAAGTAAATTCATCTTTACCAGCATTTAGAATGGTATATAAAATATTCATAAGATCTTGTTTATTGGTTGGTTTGAAATTATTAGTATTTTGAACATACATAAAATCATAATCTCTATAGTATTGGTTTTTTTCACCTATAGTAACTTCATGTCTAGTGTTATAGAACTTTTCATAATAAGCCATTAAAATAACATTTTTATAAATAATAGTTACAATAACCAATAATACTAGTATTGCAAAAATAATTACTTTCTTCATATTCTCACCTTATAAAAATTGTATCAAAATAGTTATGCTTTGTAAATGAGTTACTTCTATATTATATGTAAAATAGTGATTAATAAAAACAAAAAAAGTAATTATAAAATTACTTCTTCTCATTCTTCATTTTCATTAATCTTGATTTTAAACGAGCTGCCTTATTCTTATGAACTAAACCATTTTTCATAGCTTTATCAATTCTTTGAACTGCAGTATTTAAATTCTTGCTAGCATCTTCCATATTACCAGCTTTAATATCTTTTTCATACTTTTTGATAGCAGTTCTCATACTAGATGTAACAATAGTATTAGCTTTTTCTCTTTTCCCATTTGAACGTACACGTTTCTTAGCACTTTTAATATTTGGCATCTTTTTCACCTCACTTTTTGTAAACATATTAATTCTATCAAAAAATTAAGAAAAAAGCAAATAAATTTATATAAATTTGTAAATATTAATGTTAGGTGATAGAAATGAGTCATAACATAGATCTTAAAAATTACTCTATACATACTGATATTGTAGTAGAATCATATGATAAAAATATTAGTAATGATGGAATATATCATAAGGAGTATGAGGTTAATAATATTCTAGTAGAAGAAACAGAAATTACTGATACTGGAGAAAAAAAACATTATAAAAAGAAGGGAAAATATAGAACTATTACTTTTGATGATATTACAGATAAAGATAATTTTAAGAAAGTAGAAAGTGTATTTATAAAGGTATTTAAAGATTTTTTTAAAATAAAAGGAATAAAGAATGAAGATACTTGCCTAGTTATAGGTTTGGGCAATGAAAAGTCAACTCCAGATAGTTTAGGACCATTAGTAATAGATCATATTTTAGTAACAAGGCATTTATATGCTTTAGGAGATGTTGATAAATCATATAGAAATGTTTCATCATTTAAACCTAGTGTTACTGGTATAACAGGAATAGAAACAAGTAATCTAATAAAAGGAATTGTTAATGAGATAAAACCAAATTTAGTTATAATTATAGATGCCTTATCTTCTTCTGCTATTTCACATTTAAATAAAACCATTCAAATATCAGATTCTGGAATTTCACCAGGTAGTGGAATAGGTAATAACAGAAGTGAAATAAATGAAGATACACTAGGAGTCCCAGTTATTGCAATAGGTGTTCCAACAGTAGTGGATTCATCGATTATAGTATTAGATACACTTAAATACTTACTTAAACAAATAAGTTATAAAAAAGATAATCAAAATAACAATAAATTAAAACTAGTTCCAAATGACAATCAAAATTATCTAAATCATAACCATGAATTATCTTATGAGGAAAAAGAACAAATACTTGGAATGATAGGTAATTTAGATAATGAAGAATTAAAAAGACTAATCGAAGAAGTTTTATCTCCAATAAACTACAATTTAATGGTAACTGTTAAAGAAATTGATTTTATAATAGAAAAGTTAGCGTTACTAATTTCTAATGGAATTAATAAAAGTTTACATGAAGGATATAATTCGACAAATAACTAATAAAATCTAATGTATCATCAAAATAGGTGATAATATGAAAAAAAGATTTATAAGTACAAAAAAAAAGAAATATAAAATAAAATTTCTTTTTTTAGTCTTTCTTTTTTTATTTAGTGTGTATAAAACATTTAATTTATTATTGAAAAGCAATTTAAAAATAGATAACAAAATCTTAGTGAAATTTTTACTTAATAATACATATAGAAGTAATAATGATTATATTAAAGATATATATAATTCTATAAAGAAAGATTATTCTCCAACAAAACTATTAATGACTAGTTATTATGATATTAAAGTTCCTAAAAAAGAAATTAATAGTAATAGAAATAGTAATTATATAATATATGTATATAATACTCATCAAAGTGAAGAATATGCTCCTAATAGTTTCTTAGAACAAGAAATAAATCCTACTGTAATGATGGCTTCATTTATAATGGAAGATGTATTTGATAAGAATAATTATAAGACATTAGTTGAAGAAAGAAGTATTAAAGAAATATTAAATAAGAATAAATGGAAATATTATAAAAGTTATGATGCATCAAGAATTTATTTAGAAGATTCTAAGAATAAATACGAAACATTAAAATACTTTATAGATGTTCATAGAGATTCTTTAGAAAAAGATAAAACCACAATAACTATAAATAATAAAAGCTACGCAAAGATAATATTTTTATTAGGAGGAGAAAATCCAAAGTATTTAGAAAATAAAGAATTTATAGAAAAGATAAATAATAAAATAATAGAGAAATATCCTAATCTTTCTAAAGGAATATATCAGAAAGAGGGAGAAGGAGTAAATGGTGTTTATAACCAAGATAATTCAAAATATACAATATTAATAGAAATAGGGGGATATCAAAATACTACAGATGAAGTATTAAATTCAACACTTGCATTTACAGAGTGTTTCTTAGAGGTGATAAAAGATGAAAAATAATGTATTTAGATTTATTTTTTTGACTCTTTTTTTATTCTTTTTAGTTTTATATATAACACAAGCATTAGGTTATTATGAATATAGTAATAGAAAAACTAATATTATGACTGAAGAAGCAAAAGAAAGATTTGAAAAGGATATAGAAAATGGTAAAGAGATAAATGCAGGTGATTATATAAAAAAAGAAAATGATTATAATAATAAAATGTCTAGAATGGGATTAAAACTCTCTAATACAATAGGAGATATTTTTGATGGTATTATGAGTTTTATTTTCTATGAAGCAGATAAAACTGTAAATAGTTAAATTGTGTAAAAAAAACTATAGTTATAGTTTTTTAATTGTATTAGAGCAATTTTTAATGATATAATAATTATGATAAGGTAGTGATAGTATGAATAAGAAAATAAGTAGTAAACAATTAACTAAAATAATGGTAGTTGCTATGGTAGCAGTATTATTAATATTAGGAGGAACATATGCATGGTTAAGAATAGGATTATCTGCAAATAAAACAAATATAATTAAAGCAGGTGCACTTGATTTAAGAATAGATGAGACTCCAACAGATGGAGATGAAATAAGATTAGAGCGAGCAATCCCCCAAAGTTATAGACAAGGTATAACAAATAAACCATATAAATTTACACTTATAAATAATTCAACAATAGACACAGATTATACAATAACATTAGAAGATTTTTATGAAGGAGCAGATGCTTCATTAACAGCAAGTGACAAAATAGCTGATGAATTAATAAGATATATCTTAGTAAAAAATGATGATGAGATGGTAGTAACTAATTCAAAACTATTATCAACAGGAAGAGCAATAGATGCTGGAACAATAGCAGGAAAAAGCGGAAATACTCCAACAGAAATACCATATACATTATATGTATGGATTGATTCAAAAGCAGGAGATAATGCAACAGAGTCAGATATCATGGATAAGATATTTAATGCAAGACTAAATATTACTGCTGAACAACATCATGTGAGTGGTGAATATGCTGATAAATCTAAAGGCGATGTAATCTTATTTAATCCGGTTACTTTAGAATATTGCAACAGTACTGCTGAAACTAATTGTTATGAATGGGTGATTTTAAATAAGATAGATGATAATAAAATAGATTTAATGTATTTAGCAGAAACTGAAGCATTAACTCTAACTGATGACGCATTTGTTCAATTAGAAAAATATACTAGAAATTGGAATGATAAATTAATCGTTCCAGATGAATATAATTTACCTGAGACATCTTCACCGCCATATGGTGGGTATGACTATAGAAAAGCTAGATTGCCTAAAAATTCAGAAATGACAGATGAAATTAGGCAAGTATTAGAAGATTATGATATAGCAAAGTTATCTGGAGGAAGTACTCCAAACTCACTTGTTACGGCATATAATGATACTAATTTTGGTATGTATGGTATCACTGGACCATCATCATTCTACGCTGGATCAACTTCTCCATATATTGGTTCTTCTAGCTATTTGAACTCAGGGCCTTCTAAGTATTATGTTCATCCTGTAATTAGGCTAGGAGAACAAGCTGCCGAAGCAACAGCAGGAGATAATCAACCAGAATATCAAGTTGGTGATAAAGTAAACTTTAATCCAGTAACAGCTAGAGAATGTACGCAGGCAGAGGCAGATAGTAATTTATACACTACTGGTACTTCAACTACGATGAAGGATGGATGTATGAATTGGTATGTGATAGAAGATGGCGGTGAATACATAGATGTATTACTAGACCATAATACAACCCCATTAACATATTTTTATAATACACATGGAGATAATCATTTATATAATAAATTAAAAGAAGATACTAGACACTGGAGTTCTGTATTAACTTTATATGATGTTATTAATGGTTTTGATTATGCAGGTTATAAGGCAAGATTAATCGCAGCAACAGAAATTGCAAAAATAACAGGAAATACAGACTTTAGTGTGTCAGAAACATCTGATGGAACATTTTTTACCAATACTGTTGGGTGGCTATTTGAAAATACACGTGATTGTAGATATCGTAGCTGTCAGACAGAAGATAACAATGCCTATAATATGGATTATTTTGAAAATCAAACACATGCAATTGAAGGTTATTGGACATCCGACGAAGTTGGAGGTACTGATGTTTGGACATTAGATCGTGCTGGTTACTTTAATCAAGCACTTGAGAGCTATGATGGTAGATATGGAATAAGACCTGTAATAAGAATCCCAAAGGCTCGATTAAAATAATTATAAAGTGCAATATTTCTTGGAATATTGCCTTTTTTGTGTTATAATTTAAAAACGAGGAATGATAGGTATGAAACAAGAAAATATTCGTAATTTTTGTATCATAGCTCATATTGATCATGGAAAGAGTACTTTAGCAGATCGTATACTAGAAAAAACAGGTGCAATTTCTAAAAGAGAATTAAAAGATCAAATGCTTGATAGTATGGATATTGAGCGTGAGCGAGGTATTACAATTAAACTGAATGCAGTAGAAATAAAGTATCATTATAATAATGATGATTATTTTTTAAATTTAATTGATACTCCAGGACATGTAGATTTTTCATATGAAGTAAGTCGTAGTCTTGCTGCGTGCGAAGGAGCATTACTTGTAGTAGATGCTGCTCAAGGAATAGAAGCACAAACACTCGCAAACCTATATCTTGCACTTGATAATAATTTAGAAGTCATTCCTGTTATAAATAAAATAGATTTACCTAATGCTGATATTGATAAAGTTACAACAGAACTTGAAAATATTGGCTTTAATAAAGATGATATTATCTTGACTAGTGCAAAGACTGGTGTTGGCATTGAAGAATTACTGAAAGCAATAATTGATAAAATTCCTGCACCAAAAGGTGATAAAAAAGAACCACTAAAAGCATTAATATTTGATAGTATATTTGATTCATATAAAGGTGTAATAACAAGTATTAGAGTAGTTGATGGTACCATAAAAAAAGGTGATACAATTAAAATGATGAAAACTAATGCTTTATATGAAGTTATTTCACTAAGTATTAATACACCTCACGAAAAAGAAATAAATGAATTAAGTAGTGGACAAGTTGGTTACTTATATGCATCTATTAAGAGTCTGGAAGATGTAAAAGTAGGAGATACAATTACATTAAAAGAAAGAGAAGCAAAAGAACCACTTCCTGGATATAAAGAGATGAAACCAATGGTTTATTCTGGAATATATCCAATAGATTCCAATAGATTTGAGGATTTACGAGAAGCATTAGAAAAATTAAAATTAAATGATGCATCCTTAGTTTTTGAACCGGAAACTTCAAAAGCTTTAGGATTTGGATTTAGATGTGGGTTCTTAGGACTACTCCATATGGAAATAATTGAAGAGAGAATTGAACGTGAATTTAATATTGAATTAATCGCAACATCTCCTTCAGTTATATATGAAGTAATCTTAACAAATAAAGAAACACTTATTGTTGATGCACCTACTAAGATGCCTGATAGAAGTGTTATATCTAAAACATTAGAACCATTTGTAAAAGTTAGTGTCTATTCACCAAAAGATTATATTGGTTCAATAATGGACTTGTGTCAAGATAGACGAGGAGTGTTTATTGGAATAGATTATTTGGATGAAGAGAGAGTAACAATTAATTATGAAATGCCATTATCTGAGATTGTATATGACTTTTTTGATAAATTAAAATCATATACAAAAGGATATGCATCATTTGATTATGATTTTATAGGAAATCGCGAAAGCAATTTAGTAAAAATGGATATTTTATTAAATGGAGAAATAGTTGATGCTTTAAGTGTAATAGTTCATAAAGATTATGCTTATAAAAGAGGAAAAGTGGTAGTAGAAAAATTAAAAGAAATTATTCCTAGACAATTATTTGAAGTGCCTATACAGGCTGCAATTGGTACTCATATTATTGCTAGAAGTGATATTAAAGCATTAAGAAAAAATGTTCTTGCAAAGTGTTATGGTGGAGATATAACACGTAAGAAAAAATTATTAGAAAAACAAAAAGCAGGAAAGAAAAGAATGAAACAAATAGGTAGTGTTGAAGTTCCACAAGAAGCATTCTTATCAATACTATCTACATCTGATAAATAGGAGGGTTTTGGATGATAAAAGTAGTAAGTTATAAGGATTTAGTATTAAATACAATGTTAGATACAATTAGAAGAGAAAGAAGATATACTATTGATAATAGAGATATTATGAATTATGAAGAAGTAATCAGTGAAATTATCAAGTATAATGAATTAGACATAACTTTAGGAGCATTAACTAATGGTCGTGAATTTATGAAGGAAATGGATAAATATACATATCTATCTGAATGTGGAGAAAATCAAGTATATACACTATTACCATGGATAAGTGAAGAAGAATTAGAAGATGTTGTTAAAAATACAATATTTCCACCACAAGATATGAAAAGAATTACAGAAGTTACAAAAGATTACTTGAGATTTTCTAGAGATAACTTTGAATTATATAATTTAAGAAAAATAGAAAGTAGAGTAAACTATTCTGCAAAAGAAAACATAGAAAAGAGTATTAAATCCTTAGAGTGTAGTCTTAGTAGTGAAAAACAAAAACTACAAAAAGTAAAAACAAAAATGAAAATAGGAGAATAGGATGGTAAAGCATACTTATATTCATATACCATTTTGTAAAAAAATATGTTCTTATTGTGATTTTTGTAAATTATTTTATGATAAGAAGCAAGTATCTTTATATATAAAATCTTTAAAAAAAGAAATAAATAATATATATAAAGGTGAAGAACAAGATACTATTTATATAGGCGGAGGAACTCCGTCTTCTTTAGATTTAGAGGAATTAAAAGAACTATTTAAAGTATTAAATATATTAAAAAAATCTAAAGATATAGAATATACGATAGAATGCAATTTTTCTACTATAACATATGAAAAACTATGTTTATTTAAAGAATATGGAATTAATAGATTAAGTTTTGGTATTGAATCAGTTAATCCTAAAAACTTAGAAATTTTAGATAGACAAGAGAATAAGAATACTATTATTAAAGTATTAGATATGGCAAGAAATCTAGGATTTAATAATATAAACTTAGATTTAATGTATGCTATACCAAAAGAGTCTATCTCTGATTTAGAAAAAGATATTGATTTTATTTTAAGATTAAATCCTGAACACATATCTACATATTCACTCATAATAGAAGAACATACTAAATTATATTTAAATAATACAAAAAAAATAAGTGAAGATTTAGACCTTTTAATGTATAATAGAATATGTAAAAGACTAAAAAGTAACTATAATCATTATGAAATTAGTAATTTTGCTAAAGAAGGATATGAATCAAAACATAATACTTGTTACTGGAAAAATAAAGAATATTATGGATTTGGTCTTGGAGCAAGTTCTTATCTAAATGATATAAGATATACTAATACTAGAAGTATTACAAAATATTTAGATAATGAGTATACCTATACTAAAGAGATTCTTAGTAAGGAAGATAAGATGGAATATGAGATGATTTTAGGATTAAGATTATTAAGTGGTGTTTCTAAAGAAGAATTCTATAATAAATATAAGGTTTATATCAATGAATATTTTGATATAGATAAACTATTAGATAATAAGTTACTTGAAGAGTCTGAAACAAATTATTATATTAATGAAGAAAACTTATATATTAGTAATGAAATATTATTAAATTTTATAAAGGAGTAGTAATGGAAAGATTAGAAGTATTTAAGAATGAATTAAATTATATAAAGGATAGTAGAGTAAGAAATTCACTTATTCATATGATAAGTGTACTACCTGATTATTTTTTTGAAGTAGCAGCAGCCTCAACTGGAAAATATCATCCTGATTATGCCCAAGGAGAAGGTGGACTACTTAGACATAGTAAAGCTGCGATGAGGATAGGATATGAATTATTAGAAAATCCTGCGATAGGTGATAAATATAAACCAGTAGAAAAAGATCTTATGTTAGCAGCACTTTTAATACATGATGGTTTGAAATTAGGTAATCCAAGAGAAAAATATACAAGATTTGATCATCCTATTTTAATGGCAGATTTCGTAGAAAAGGAAAAAGACAATTTAGAAATAAATGACGAAGAAAGACAATTAATGGAAGATGTCATAAAAACACATATGGGAGTATGGACAACTGATTATAATGGAAATAAGATTTTAGAAAAACCAAAAACAAAGTATCAGAACTTTGTTCACATGTGTGATTTTTTAGCAAGTAGAAAGTGTATATTAGTGCCTTTTGACGACAATAATAATATTAGTGTGTAAATATAAGTAAAATTACTTAATAATATATAATAATTTATTGCCTTAATTTTTAGTATTTGATATTCTTAATATAGGTAGGAAGTGGTCTTATGGAAAGAAAAAAGGAAATAATAATATCTGTTTTTGGAGTAATACTATTATTTATTGTTGTTATAGGAATAAGTTATGCCGTATGGAGTAGAACTTTTCTAGGAACTCAAGAAAATAGTATTAATACAGGATATGTGTCATTTTCATATACAGAAAGTGATACCAATGTTATTGAAATTCATAACGCTGTTCCAACAAGTGATACAAATGGTAAGTTGTTATCAGGTGAGAATGAAATGTTTGATTTTAGTGTTTCAGCAAGCTTTGCAGGTGTAACTTCAATAGATTATGAAATATATGCAACACCAATTATTCAAACAATTGATCCTGATTATATAAAAGTATACTTAACTGATCAAAATGATCAACCAGTAGGATTTTATGATGCAGAAGATGTACCTGTATATAGTAGTTTAGAGGATTCAAGTGTTGAAGATTCAAAAACTATATATAAATCAACATTGACTACATCAGGTGAAGTTGTTGATTATAGATTAAGAATTTGGGTTTCATCTAATTTTAACGTGCCTAATGAATCTCAAAAATTTGCGTTTAAAGTTAATGTAGTTGGAGTAGCTTAAATAGCTACTTTTTGTGTGGGAGGTAAACTATGAGAGGTAAGATTATTGTCATAGAAGGAACTGATTGTTCTGGTAAAGAGACACAGTCAAAACTTTTAGAAAAGAAACTTAAACAAGAACAAATTAAATGTATTAGATTTGAATTTCCAAATTATAGTAGTCCAACAGGTAGAATAGTAGGTGGAGCTTATTTGGGTAAACCAGAAATATCAGAATCTTTCTTTAAGGAAGGAGCTACGAATGTAGATCCACATATAGCATGCTTGTATTATGCAGCAGATAGAAAATATAATATTGGAGAAATAGAAAAGTATTTGAATGAAGGATATAATGTTATAATAGATAGATATACAACTTCAAATATGGCACATCAAGGTGGGAAAATTCATGATAAAGATGAAAGATTTAATATGTATGAATGGATAGATAAACTTGAATTTTGGTTGTTGAAGTTACCTAAACCAGATAAAACAGTATTTTTACATATGCCATATGAATATGCTTTAAAACTACAAAAAAATAGAGATAATTTAGATGAACATGAAAAATCTCCTGAACACTTAAAAAATGCAGAGGAGGCGTATGTTGAATTATCTGAATTATATAATTGGGACAAAATAGAATGTGTCAAAGACAATCAAATTAAATCTATAGAAGATATAAATGAAGAAATATATGACAAAATAAAAGAAGTATTTGAAAATTAATAATACTTCTTTTTATAATCTTTCAAGACCGGCTAAGTTAGGGTTTTCATATATGTCACTACTAGTAACATTATCCTCCCCAGTTTTCTCAGTTTTCTCATCTTTTTCCTTATCTATTTCAACATCTATAGTTGGAAGTTCAACTAAAGTAGGTTCTACTTCATCTTCTTCATTGGATTCATTATCATCATCATTTTCTTTAGATAATTGTGAATTTGAATATACTTCATCGGCAGATACTTCCGAAGTTTCTGTATCGTTATTTATATTAGGAATAATACTATTATCAGAATCATCATTACTTTCTTCTTCTAGAGTAGGTTCACTATCATCAGATGCACCTTCTATGTTAGGGATAATACTATTATTATCAGAATCATTATTCTCTTCTTCCAAAGTAGGTTTACTATCATCAGATGCACCTTCTATGTTAGGGATAATACTATCGTCTTCTTCATTAACTTCTTCTAGAGTAGGTTCACTATCTTCGTCAGCACCTTCTATATTAGGCATTAAGCTTTCAAAAGATTTATTTTCTTGAGGAACCTCTTCTAGAGTAGGTTGAGTTTCTTCAGTTTTATTATTATCTTCTTTATCTTCTTCTACACTTGCTAGTATATCTTCAATTGAAGGATTAGAATTTTCTTTTTCTTCTTCTGCTTCTTGTTCCGGTTTTTCATTTATTTGATTATTATCAATATTAGCTAGAATATCATCAATAGAAGGTATATCATCATCTGTATCATTTGCTTTGTTACTTTCTTCTTCTGTAGGTTCTTGTTTAGAATCATCATTACTTTGATTTTCTTCTTCTTTATTGTTGTTGTCATCTATATTAGTTTCATCTTCTGTTTCCTCTTTATTAAGTTCATTTTCTTGTTTTTCATCCCCTGATTCAGTTTTGTCATTGTCTTCTTGCTTATTATTAGTATTTTCTTGAACTTCAGTGTTTTCATTTTCTATTTGTTCTTCATTTTGTTCTTCATTTTGTTCTTCTACATTTGTATAAGTATCATCATCGTCAATATCTATTTCTATTATTCTATATATTTCTTCAAATGTTGTTATTCCTTCTAGAACTTTATTTAATCCATCTTGAAGTAGAGTAGTAACATTGCTAGTATACACCATACTACGCATTTCTTCCTTTGTTATTTTTTCATTATTTAGTGCTAATCTGATATCGTCATCAATTTCCAAAACTTCTTGAACTGCAATACGATCTCTATAACCATTATGACATTCGCTACATCCTTCATGATTAGCATCATATAATTTATCTATTTCTTTTCCTAATGCCATTTTGAATACTTTTTTCTCATAATCCGTAGTTTCTCTCAAAACTCTACACTTTGGACATACTCTTTTAGCAAGTCTTTGTGAAATAATTCCAGTAAGAGCAGAAGATAACAAATATCTTTCAACATCCATATCCAAAAGTCTTTCAATAGTAGCAAGTGAGTTATTAGTATGGATAGTAGATAATACAAAGTGACCAGTAATAGAAGCACGTACAGCAATTTTTGCAGTCTCAGAGTCACGAATTTCTCCAATTAGTATAATATTAGGGTCTTGTCTTAAAATGGATCTTAATACAGTTGCAAAGTCAAGTCCAATTTCAGAATTTACCTGAACTTGATTTAAACCTTCAATGTTCATTTCAACGGGGTCTTCAACAGTAATTATATTAACTTCTTTTTTATTTAATGCCTGTAAAATTGAATAGGTAGTAGTAGATTTACCAGAACCAGTAGCACCTGTAACTAAAAGAATTCCATTAGGAACGGCAATCATTCTCTTTAATTTTTCAAAATTCTTATGTGAAAATCCAAGTGATTCTAATCCTTCCAAACTTCTTGAATAATCAAGAATACGAATAACTATTTTTTCACCTTGATTAGTTGGTAGAGAAGAAACACGCATGTCTAAATATAAATTTCCAAATTTACCTTTAATAGAACCATCTTGAGGAAGACGGCTTTCAGTAATGTTCATATTAGCTAAAAGTTTTAGTCTAGTAGTTAAGTTTCGTTCATATTCTTGAGGTACTAATGTATAATCTTGTAAATCACCATCAACTCTAATTCTAACCATTAGACCATCTTCATGAGGATCAAAATGGATATCACTAGCACCACTTTTTGCTGAATACATAATAATATAGTCTGCAATTTGAGTGATTGGAGACTTCTTATAATCAAATGTAACCATATCCTTTCAACCCCTTTTTGTCTACTTTCCTATGGTATTTTATCTTATTTTATTATATAATAGATTTATCATAATAGCAAGGAGTGAATTAAAAAAATGTTGAGAATTAATAAAAAGGGATTTGCTCTTGTAGAGACATTGATTGTATCTGTTTTTGTAATGACAATGTTTACACTTATGTATACCAATTTTTTTCCAATTATGGGTGAATATGAAAGAAGACAAAACTATGATGATATAGATAGTTTATATAAGACTTTTCTAGTTAAGAGAATGGTAGAGTCAGTTGATTTTAAGGCTGGTAATGACATAAAAAATGCAATTACAAGTTCAAAGTACATTATGTATAATGTAGAGGAGGAAACCAATGCTAATAATACATGCAAAGTGTTAGTTAATCAAGATAGTGTAGAGTATTGTACCAATTTGATGGTTGAACTAGGGGCTACAAGAGTTGTTTTTTCAAGATATCAATTAGAAGATTTAAAAAACTATGTAAAAACGGAAAATGGAATAAATGTTTTAGGAAATGATTTTTGTGATTACATAAAAACGCAACCATATTTCAGTAATAATAGCAATAATCCAAAAAATTTCCAATATAGGGTTATTGTTGTATATAAGAAAACAATAAACGAAGAATCAGTAATCTATAGAGGTAAAACTATTATTAGTTATTCTACTTTGGGAGTAGTGATGTAATATGAAAAAGATTAATAATAAAGGTTTAACTGTAATTGAACTTATACTTTGTTTTGCACTAGTTAGCGCAATAACTGTTGGTATGTTTAAGGCTGTAAATAGTTATAAAAGTAAACAAGATGAAGAGTCTTTCAAAAATGATATTACTACATATAAGACAACAGTAACAGAACTAATATATGATGATATCATTAAACATCAAGGTATTACTGATGCCCAAACTATTCAAACTTCTGGGACAGAAATCATTGATCCAGATAATGCTCACAATGTTACAGAATTTGAGTATGAATTGAAATTGGTTTTTAGAGATGGTACACAAAAATCTGCTTTTGTAAAAAGTTATGCTAGATGTTTTACATATGAACGAGATGCTAATGGAAAAAGACAACCTAAGCCAAATCAAAAATGTGAATGTTCAGAATACGAAGCAGATGGTTCATGTAAACCAGAAGCTTCAAATGAATTAAACATTGATACCGAACATAGTGAATTTTATATAAAGTACAATGATGAAATATTTGAACTTCCAGCCGTTAGTGGATTGAAGTTCAATTCTGTAGTGGCAGAGCAAAAGGATAATGGCTTTGTTTTAGTGCATATTGGATTATGGCATAACGATTATGGTACTAAATATGATGCTTTGAATATCATAATACCTAATGTAGCAAAATATCCAAAGATGTTTTAAGAAAAAGAAAAACACTTGATGATATAGCTAGTTGACATATTCTTCCTAGAAAAAAATTACTGTATTTAATTTTAGTATCAGCAATGATACTTTTTACTTGTAAATTAATATTTAAACCACCAAAACTAATAAAAGAAAGAACTAGTATCGCTTTTGATATATCAGATATATTAAGATACCTTATATTAGAGATACCTTTGGTAATATCAAACACACCATTAATAATAGTTTGCATATATATATCTAATGGTAAATATTCAGTAATTAAACGTGTTACTAAAAAGAAAAAACAAGTATTTCCTAATATAAGTAATAATAAATTATATGAATCTTTTATAGAATAAGTTAATGCTTTTGAAAAGTCATAATAATTATTTGATGGTAATTCTTTATTGATAGGTATTTTCTTAGGCCTTATAAATATTCCAATAATAAGATTAGCTAAATACATTGATAATATTAGATAAATAACTATATTTTTATCCATAAATATATTATTAGTAATAGTTAATATAAATAATGGATTAGCAAAATGAGTAAATACTATTAAATAGTTTGCTTCATCTAATGAAAGTAGTTTTTTGTCACATAATGTTTTAATATATTTACTACCACTAGGAAAACCTGATACCATACTCATAATAATTACAAAAGAAGAAGAATTAGAACTATGAAATATTTTCTTAGTAAATTTATCAAATATTTTATTTATTACATTAACAAAATCATATTCTATTAATAGATTACTAATTAGAAAAAAAGGAAATATAGATGGAAATAAAACTTTAAAAAATACTTCTAATGAATATCTCATCTCATGTGTTACTATATTTGAATTAAATAATAATGACAAAAACATGACAAAGATTAGTAGTCTAATAATTTTATTTTTCATAATTCACCAACTTTTTGATATAATTAAATATAAGGGACTGATTAGATGATAAAGAAAACACTAGATAAATTAAAACAATTTTTTAAAGAAAACATAAAAGATATAATAATTCTTTTTGTCTTATATAGTATATTTATGTATCCACTTGATTATTACATAATAACTGGTGGAGGTATTATGAAAATAGAAGACAGGATTGTTATTGAGAACGAGTATAAGTCTAAAGGGAGTTTTAATCTTGCATATGTGGCAGAAATAAAAGGAACAGTAGCAACTTATTTATTAAGCTATTTAATGCCAAATTGGGAAAGGGAAAAACTAAGTGATTATACATATAATGATATTGAAACATTAAAAGATGTAGAATTTAGGAGTAATATAGATTTATTACAAGCAAGTGATAACGCTATTAAAAATGCCTATATAGAAGCAGGAAAAGACTATAACATATCAAAAAAAGAAGTATATGTTTATTATATAGATGAAAAATCAAAGTCAAATCTCAAAGTAGGGGATCAAATACTTAGTATTGATGATCAAGAAATTAAAGATACTGATAGTATGAAAAATATTATAAGTAAATATAATGTAGGGGATAAACTAAAAATTAAAGTGAAGAGAGCTACAAAAGAAAAGATAATTTATGCTGATATGTATAAAGAAAAAGATACTAAGAAACTAGGAATATTTGTAGAAGAAATACATAAATATAAAACTAATCCTAAAATAAAAATTAAATTTAAAAAAGGAGAAACAGGTCCTTCTGGTGGTCTTGCTGAAACTTTAGATATTTATAACAAATTAACTAAAAAAGATATTACAAAAGGAAAAGTAGTGGTCGCAACAGGAGAAATAGATAAGGATGGTAATATTTTACCTATAGGTGGAGTTAAATATAAATTATTAGGTGCTGCTAAAAAGAAAGCTGATATTTTCATAGTACCGAAAGAATTAAATTATGATGAATGTTTAAAAGTTGCTAAAAAGAATAATTTAAAAATAAAGATAATTGGAGTTTCTACTTTTAAAGAAGCAGTAGAAGAGTTAGATAAATTAAATAAATAAGTGGTGATATTATGTCTAAAGTATCAAATGTAATAACAATGTTAGAATTACTATCAACTGGTAGAAAATATAGTATATCTGAACTTGCTAATATTTTAGAAGTATCTGAAAGAATGATTAGAGTATATAAAGAAGATTTAGAAAAAGCAGGTATTTATATTGATACTATTATGGGTCCATATGGTGGATATGTCTTAAATCAAATAGTTAGATTACCAATTAGAAAATTTAAAATGAAAGATGCTAAATTATTAGATAAATACATAAAATTAGAAACTGACCAAGAAGAAAAAGATAAACTTATATTACTTCAAGATAAAATAAAAGGTGTATATATTGGCAGTAAACAAGATAATAAAGAGTTAAATTTAAAAGATGAAACTAATAAAAAGTACAATTTACTTACTCGAGCAATCAAAGAAAAAAGAAAAGTTAAAATACTATATTATTCTTATGGAAAGGGAGAAAATGAAAGAGTAATAGATCCTGCTGAAATGTTTTTATTTCAAGACGGTTGGTATTGTGCTGCATATTGTGAAAGAAAAAAAGATATTAGACATTTTGAACTAAAAAGAATAATAGAATATGAATTATTAGATGAATTTTATGAGTAGACGAAATATTTCCTCTTTACAAGTTATATTTAATTTGTAAGGAGGATTTTTTATGGAAAAGAATATGGAAATTAATTTTAAATATTTAGAAAGGAGAATAATAGATACATTAGAAAATACTGATTTAGAATTTATAAATTATGAATTATCTAAGTTAGATGGTGCTACTATTGTTAGTGGTGTAGGTGGTTCTAGTGTAGTTAGTCAGTTTGCAGAAAGAGTTTTTAATAAGAAGAATAATATAATTACAGCTAATTTTGAACCTAGAGATTTCTTATATAGGAATATTAATGGATTTAAAAATGTAATCGCATGTAGTTATAGTGGTTCTAATTATGGAGTTGATTTATCATTTAATAATGATTTAGAAAAATATTTACTTTCAAATAATAGTTTTGATAGAGATGATATTACTTATTTAAAATATAATACTACAATTGATAGAGAAAGAAGTTTTATCTCATTAGGAGCAACACTAGTACCTATAAGTATTCTATATTACTATTATTTAGATAGAAAAAACTTTATAGATGAAAATACTGCTATAGCTAGTAGTAATTATAATTTTTCTATTAGTGATGTATACGAGATATTTACAGGATATGATACATCTGTATCTTCAAAATATTTAGAATCAACTCTAGTAGAGTCAGGATTAGGTATTCCTGTTATTCATGATAAGTATTCATATTGTCATGGTAGATCAACATTATCAATAAATTATGAAAATACAGCAGTTTATTTTAATAAAAACACTGAGTTTGATAGAGTAATGTTATCTGAATTACCAAATTATTATAAAGATATTATTGTATTAGATAGTATTTATGATGATGATATAAAAAGTGATTATGAAATGCTTATTAAAAGTATGTATTTAACCAAGTATATTGCTGAACAAAAGGAAAAAGATTTATCTAAAATAGAGTATTCACCTATAGTAAAAAAACTATATAAATATAATGGACAAATATAGGTAAATTGACATAAACACTTATTTATGGTATAATTAGCTTACTTTTTGAGAGGGAGATAATTATGAGAAACAATCAATTAACGACAACTTATACAAATACATTTAAGTCAATTTATAGTTATTGATTGTTTTAACTTTGATTAAATAAATAATATAGAAGTCTATTACAATCAGTAATAGACTTTTTTGTTAGAATATGATATAAATTATATATAAATACTATGATATAGGACACGATTATTATAGTTTTATTTTATAGAGAGTTATCGTTG
>CACZTK010000031.1 GCA_902784095.1 uncultured Erysipelotrichaceae bacterium
ACAATGCTCATTATTTATATCATACCCACAATCTAAACTATGTAATCCTAGTTCTTTGTGTACAAATTTTGCTAGTTTATTTAATGTAATATCTCTCATTACCATCTTTATTTCTTTTGCTTCTTCTTCAGCAATACTTTTTTCTTCGCCTAATATTTCTTTTAAAAATAAATATACAATATCATTTGCTTCTAAAGATTTTTTTGCAAGCTGAATTCCTTCTTCTGTTAGTTCAATCTTACCATAAGGTTCATAGTTTATTAGCTTTTGCTCTGTTAATATTTTTAAAGATTTATTTACACTTGCCTTTGTACAATTCATTTTTTCAGCAATGTCAGTTACTCTTGGTTGCTTTTCTTGTTTTTGAATGATGTATATTGTTTTTAAATACTCTTCTTGTGATTTTGATATCATTTAAAAATCCTTTCTTTTTAATAATTAAACTTTTATTTATATAATGTTAACCACGGTTAACATTATATAACAATATTAAAATTTTGTCAATATTTTTTCTTGATATTTAATAGTTTATAAGCATTACACATAATTAAAACATATTACTATAATCACCCTTAACAAAACAAAAAAACTTCAATAATATTTACATTAAATACTATTGAAGTTTTTATTTCTATTTAAACTTTCATTATTGATTTTTTTCAGTTGTTTAATTTTCTAGTCAACTCTAATGTATGTTATTATTTTCTTTTCTCCAAAATCATTCTTTTCTTCTTTTAGAATATCTTCTTCTGGTATATAAGTGAAAGTATTCCAATCCATCTTTCCTTTTATATCTGTTGGAATACCATATTTAATAGTATTACCATTAATAGTGTATGCACCATCGTCACTACTTGCTGTTATTCCTATAGCATATGAAAGAACACCATTTTCTTTAAATTCCATTTCATTTGAATAAGTAATTCCTGTTCCCCACACATCACTTAACCCTAAATCAGTTCCATTTGAATCAACTACTTTGTTCGCTTTCCATTTTCCTAATATTTTATTTTTGATGTTATTTTTGCTATCATTAGATGTTGTTTGTGTATTATCTTTTGATGTATTTTGTGTATTTTTATTTGAGCTTTTTTGTTTAGATGATTCACTTTTACTTGTATTAGTACTATCTTTTTCTTCTACATCATTTTGAATTTCACTTGGAAATGTAATGCTTGAAATAACACATTTATTATTTTTACGAGCAATTTCAAAAATTATATCCCATTCTTCTTTAGCATCTTCTTCGAAAATAGTAATTATTTTTCCGTTATACTTTATAGCTGAATTATTTATCTTTTCAATATTTTTTACTTCATATTTAATACCTGTTGCTCCATAATTTTTACAATATAAATCTCCATTTTTGTCAATATATCCACTTGCAAAATCTGCATTAAATAATTCTTCTGTCATATAATTTAGCATAAATTCTTTAAATTCTGAATATTTTATATTTGTAGGTAATATTGATCCTTTTCCATATTCTATTGCTTCAGGATATTCATCATTAATAACATTTTTTCTTGTTATATTTTTCATTTCTTGCAATACCCCATATGGTTCTCCCTGATAAGCTCCAATTAAATTTAGATAATTCTGTAAGACCTCCTTTATTTCAGTTTCCGAAAAATTATTTTCTGTATTTGCAATTGAATTTTCTTCCAACATTCCATTTTCTACATTAGTCACTTTATTATTATTTGTTATTCTTTCTTTGTATATTATTCCTATTATTACACCTATTGCAATTATAACTATAATTGCAATTATTAATATTACTGTACTTAATTTTACTTTAATTGGTTCTTTTTCCATTTTCTTTCCCCTTTATTAAAAATATTTAGCTTTTTAGGATTTAACTATAAACCTTTTTCTTTTGAATATTCCCCCTCTCTTTTGTATATTATAGTAAAAAATATAAACACTATTTTTTTAATTGCTGTATATATTCAGCAATGTTTTTAACGCTTCTCCAAGTATCTGGTTTAACTTGCGTAGGTTGTATTTCTACATTAAACTCATTATTTAGTGTTTCTATTAGTTCTATAAATGCCAATGAATCTAAAATTTCATTTTCTAATAAATCTATATCTTTGTTACACTTCATATCTTTATAATCAGTTAAATTTTCTATTATTTCTATAATTTTTTCTTCCAATTAATACTCCTCCAATAATTTCTTTTCATCACATTTTCCATTACTATTTATAGGAAAACTATCTACTTTTTTTATTCTAGGTATCATGTATTCTGGTAATTTTTTCTTTAAATCTTCTTTTATTGTACTTACATCTTTTTCTGTTTTTACAAATGCAATAATATTTTTTACTTTTCCATCCAAATTTTTTTTAGCAATAACTACTGTTTTTTCAATATAATCCAGTTGTTGTATATTATTTTCAATGTCTGAAAGTTCAATTCTATATCCTTTATATTTTACTTGTTTATCTTTTCTTTCAATATAATATAAAAAACCATCTTTAATATATCCCAAATCTCCAGTTAAATACGCATTTTTTCCTTCGAATGAAATAAAAGACTTATTCTTAATATTTCCAATATACCCATCTGCCACACTTTTTCCAGAAATAAGTATTTCTCCAATTTCTTCTTCAGCTAATTTATTCATATTATCATCAACTATATAAATTTTTACATCCCTTTTTGGCTCTCCAACGCAGATTTCTCTTTTTGAATTTCTAGGTACTTCATAACTTGTCACAGCAAAAGTACATTCTGTTGGTCCATATGTATTAATTATTTTAATTTTGTCAAATCTTTTATATAAGTTTTCAACTGTATTATTTTGCAACTTTTCTCCACAAAAAATTATCTTTTTAAGTGATGGCATTAACTCTTGACTAAATGATTTGTCTAATAAAAGCAAGTCAGCATAAGAAGGAGTCATAACCGCTACTGTTGCATTACTTTTTCTTAACTCTTTGAAAACCTTATCATAATCTAACATCTCTTTTGAATCTATAATAAAGTGCTCACTTTCAGTAACTAGACTCAAATACAAATCTGCAACTGATAAATCAAAAGAAAAATTTGCTTGATTAAGGATTACTTTTCTATCTACTTTGACAACTTCTTTTAACCAGTTTATACAAGAATCCAGATTAGAATATTTTACTTTCACACCTTTTGGAATTCCTGTACTCCCAGATGTAAATATAATGTAATAGATATCTTCTGGTTCCATAAATACATTATTTATATCTTGATAATTTTCTTTATTCATTATATCATAAATTTCATTTTGATTAATATTTTTATAATTACTTTTTAAATCTCCAACTATTAATTCTGGTTTTATTTGACCTAATATTAAATTAATTCTATCTTCTGGCATGCTTATATCTATTGGAATATAAGCCATACCTGCAAATGAACAAGCTAAAAATGTAGCTTTCATATATATTTCTTTATGACCATATACTACAACTGGCTTTTTTTCTTTATTCTTTTCTAATAAATATGCGTATATGTTAGCAACATATTTATATAGCTCAGCATAAGTATAACTTTTTTCTCCTATAGTATAAGCTTTTGCATTAGACTTATTTTTCAAAATACTTAAAATATCATCTAAAATCACGATTTTATTTCCTCTCTAATTTCATTTTCTGGAATTAAACTATAATCATACATAACCTTTGAATGGTTATTAAGTATCAATTCTTTTTTTATTTCCTTTCCTGTTTCTTTATCTATAATTATTCTATATACTTTACTATTTCTATAAAAAACACCATTTTCATCTTTTGCATAATGATTATCTTCTTCTACTATTTTATATTTTTGAGTTAAAGGCACTATGCTTCTTATTTCTCCATAAAGAAAAGTATCATCTAACCATACTCTAATTTGAATTGGATTCTGTGTTGTATTTTTAAATCTATAATCTAATGCTTTGTAACTGATAGATGTTCCCGTTCCAAAAGGTACTCTTCTTTTTACATCAGGAAACAATGCATCTGAATGATGATGCATTTCTGTTACTTGTAAAGGAGTATGTAAAACAAGCCAATGAATCATATTAGCCATTTGACAGAGTCCTCCACCAACACCTGTTTTCATTTGACTATTGCTTATTACTAATCCTTCTTTATATCCTTTTTTCTTTGTAGCATTTCCAACTAAATTCCAAAAAGAAAATTCCTCCCCTGGATTAATAATTAATCCATCTATTTTTTTACTTGCAATTTTCAAATTTGTGATTTTATTTTTTTGTAATTCCATGTCAACACCATGAAGTTTTCTAAGCAATACTTTACTATCGCCTTTCCAAATAAACTCAAAATTTTCATAGTTTCTTTTTTTTGCAAATTTCTTTCCATTTAGTAGATCTTTTAAATCTTTCTTCTTTGCCTCTTTAAATAATGCAATTTTATATGCAATTGGTCCATATTCGCAAAATAATTTTCTTCGCATTTTTTATTCCTCTTTTATTTCATAAATTTCATATATTAGATTATTATTTCTATTAATTGGTTCATTTTTGTACTAGTTAGTCATATTATATCATTAACACAAAAAAACAACAATACTATATTAAATATTGTTGTTTTATTTATTGATATAATTTCTAAATAGCAAGACCACTAACATAATTTTATATTTCACCTAAAAGTATATCTTTATTAATTTCAATTATTTTTACATTTTTTACTCCGTTCTCTAATAAATCATTAGATTTTATTTTCACAATTATATAATTTCTCGTATGTCCAACCCAATATTCTCCCTGTTTTTCTTCAAATAAAACTTCGACTTCTTTACCAAAGTATTTTTCATTATATGATTCCATATTTTTTTCTGAAAGTTCAATTAATTTTTTGCTTCTTTCTTCTGCTATGTTTCCATCTATTTGATTTGGCATTTTAGCAGCTACTGTTCCATCTCTTTTTGAGTATTTAAATATATGCATTTTATAGAAGGCTATATCTTTTAA
>CACZTK010000032.1 GCA_902784095.1 uncultured Erysipelotrichaceae bacterium
AAGAGCATATTCTTTTATAGTATCTTTTGATAGATTATTTTTAATATAATTAATTATTAATTTTTTATAAATATTAATCACCTATAAAAATATATGAAATAACTTTTAAAATATGTGATAAACTAATAGTGAGGAGGAAGTTTCTATGAAAAAAAGTAAAAAACTAAATGTAAAAAAAGAACGTGTAATAGATGAAATAGAACAAAGAAGAGTAGTTTATATATTTATAATTACTTTGTTACTTTTTTTCATTATATTTATAAGATTATCTAAAATAATGATATTGGATAATAATAAATATAAAGAAAAACTTGAGACATTATCTTATGATACTGTTGAAGGTGAATCTACTCCTAGGGGAAGAATTTATGATAGAAATCATAATATTATTGTAGATAATATAGCAGTAAAAACTATTTATTATAAAAAGAATAAAAAAATATCAAGAGCAAGAGAAATAGAACTTGCTTATGTAGTAAGTAAACACCTTAAATTAGATTTTAATAGATTAAATAATAGAATGAAAAGAGAATTCTTTGTAGAAATTCATAAAGATATTGCAGATAAAAAGATAAAAAAGAAAGAATGGAATGAATATGAACAAAGAAGACTTACTGCTACTGATATTAAAAATTTGAAGATTGAAAGAATTACTGAAGAAGAATTGAAGAGTATGACTGATGATGATAATAAAGCTGCATACTTATATTATTTAATGAATAAGGGATATACATATGATGAAAAAACAATTAGAACAGATGATGTTACTGATGAAGAGTATGCTTATATTTCTGAAAATAATGATAGTTTAGATGGATTTAATACAAGACTTGATTGGAAACGTGTTTATCCATATGGTGATACTTTTAAAACTATATTAGGAAAAGTTTCTACTTCCTCACAAGGAATTCCAAAGGAAGAAAAAGATGAGTATTTAAGTAAAGGTTATTCTTTAAATGATAGAGTTGGTATTAGTTATATAGAAAAGCAGTATGAATCTTATTTAAAAGGGGAAAAAGCTGTATATGAAGTAGTTAATAGTAATGAGTTAAAACTTATTAAAGAAGGAAAAAGGGGTAATGATATAGTTTTGACTATTGATATAAAATTACAACAAGAATTAGAAAAAATATTAAGTGAAGAGGTTATGAATACTAAGAATGAACCTAATACAATGTTTTATGATCATTCTTCTGCTATTATTCAAGATCCTAATACAGGAGAAATTTTAGCAATGGCTTCTAAACAAGTAAAAGATGGAAGAATAATAGATAATACTACTAGTGTATTAACTTCTCCAGTTACTCCTGGTTCTGTTGTAAAAGGTGCTTCTATTTTAGTTGGTTATAATGAAGGAGCAATAAAAATAGGTAGTTATATCTTAGATGAATGTATTCAAATTAGAGGAACTAATAAAAAATGTTCTTCACATACTTTAGGAAATATTAATGATATTACGGCATTAGCTAAATCAAGTAATGTATATCAATTTAAGACAGCTATCAGAGTATCTGGATATGAATATAGTTATGGTATGGGACTACCATTAGTTCAAGAGGCTTTTGATAAATATAGAAAAATGTATCATTCTTTTGGACTTGGTGTGAAAACAGAAATAGATTTACCTGTTGAGAGTTTGGGATATGGTGCTAAAAAAGATATAGCTGCGGGTAACTTATTAGATTTTGTTATTGGACAGTATGAGACATATACACCAATTCAACTTTCTCAATATATTTCTACTATAGCTAATGGTGGAGAAAGATTACAACCTCATTTATTAAAAGAAGTTCATGAGTCAACTATAGATGATAGTTTAGGAAAAGTAATTTATACAAAAGATAAAAAAGTATTAAATAGAATTGATACTAAGCCTGAGTATATGGAAAGAGTACATGAAGGATTTTATGCAGTTATGAATGCACCTGGTGGATATGGACGAGGTTATATTAATTATGATTATAGTCCTGCTGGTAAGACTGGAACATCACAAAGTTTTATAGACACTGATAATGATGGAGTAATTGATACAGAAACAATCACATCCAATTTTATTGGATATGCTCCAAGTGATAATCCTAAAATGTCTTTACTTGTAGTTTCACCTAATTCATCTGCACCAAATACATCAAGTGATTATGCTAGTTTAGTTACTATGAGAATATCAAAAAGAATTTCTGATGTCTACTTTACACTAAATGGGTAAAATTGATAATCAAAAAGAAAAATATATGTTATAATAAAATTGAGTAATAATGGATGGTGATTAATATGAAACTAAGATACGCAATTAAGAGATTTTTTAGTTCAAATAATAAATTAGTACCTTTAATTCTACTAGCAGTAGTCGCAGCTATTGTAAGTATTTCTTATGCTATATTTACTACTACAGCTGAATCTCATGGTACACTTAATATACAAACAGGTAATCTATATACAAAGATAGTATCATCAGATTTAGATACTGATAATGAAGTGGTAGTAGCTGCTAATGAGACTAAAATAGTAGATATAAAAGTTAAAAATATCAATAGTGTTAATGCTAAATATAATTTGTATTACACAGCTGATAAACAAAATCCAAATATTGTAATAGGATATTTAGGAGCTAGTGAGGTAGCACCTGTTACAACAGGGTTTGTTGTTAATACTAATACTATGAAGAGTATTAAAGTATTAATTGTAAATAATGATACTGATAATATTACATTTACTTTTGGAAGTAGTGTAGGTTTAGAAAATGCGACATTAGCATTCCCAAGTAATAAACAAAGTCTATCATTAGTAAGTAATACAAATATTGTAAAAGCTTATACTTATAATGAGGATTCAACCGCAGCAAATTATTGTATAAATGGTGAAGAAGCAACATGTACTGAAACAAATTGTATAGAAAGTAATGATGCTAGTTCATGTCCTATGGGAACAATTATTCAATATAAAGTTAATGATACAGAACAAAAATACTTCTATGTATTACGTGATGAAGGTACAAAAATGGTATTACAACAAAGAGAGAATACTGTTAGAAATATTGCATGGGTATCACAAGCAGATTATGTAGCAGCAGGTGGTACTGCAGAGCAATATGGAACAAATGGTAAAAATGATAAAGGACCAATTACTATGCTTAATGCATTGGAAACTGCTACAGCTTCATGGAACCATGTAAATGTATTACAATATGAGCCAGGTACAACAAGTCTATATCAAAATGCATTTACAGGTTGTACCTATGATGGAGGAGAAAATGGAACGTATTTAACTTCATGTAGTGCAAATTCATATACAATGCCAGAAAGAACAGCTCGTGCTAGAATGATAACAGTACTAGAAGCAAGTTCTACAGGATGTTTAGTATATAAAAATGGAACACAGTATCCAGCGATAGTTGGAAATTCAATAAACGCATATAATTATGGTTCATGTCCAGACTGGATGCATAATTATTTATATCAATCAACAAGTTATGGGGGAAGTTATAATGATAATACAACAAATGTAGCAGGAACGTATGATTATGGATATTGGACCTTGTCTGCCTCTTCTGGCAGCTCCACTAATGCTTGGCTTGTGAACCACAGCGGCAGTCTGGACAACGGCAGCGGCGCCTCTGACACTAGCCGTGGTGCTCGTGCGGTAGTAGAAATTTCGAAATAATATAAAATTTAATATTTAAATGGAAATTATAGATGAATTTTAAAGTTTACTTAGATGAATTATAAAAATTCATCTTTTTTTGTGCCTAAATTTAAAAAAATGGTTGTTTGCATATATTTCTTGCTTATGTTAGAGTTTTTTTACTTGCTGCAAGAAGCGTGTTATAGGGAGGAGATTATTGAAATGAATGAAATAAAAGAATATACAGAAAAAATATTTGAAGATATAAAACATATTGATGCAATAGGAAATGAATATTGGTTAGCTAGGGAATTACAAAATGTTTTAGGATATAGTCAATGGAGAAGTCTATATGATTTAATAGAAAAAGCTAAAACTACGTGTAGGGAGAGTAAATATAACATAGATGACCATTTTGCGGTACAACGCAAAATGGTTGATATAGGATCTAAAACAACAAGAAAAGTGATAGATTATAAATTATCAAGATATGCATGTTACTTAATTGTAATGAATGGTAACCCTAAAAAAGAGATAATAGCGCTTGCACAAACTTATTTTGCAATCCAAACAAGAAAGCAAGAATTACTTGAAAAAGAGTATTCTGAGTTAAGTGAAGATGAAAAAAGACTATACCAAAGAAATTTAACTAAGAAAGGAAATTTATCTTTAAATAGAACAGCCTTAAATGCAGGAGTTAAAAATTTGGGAGAGTTTCATAATGCTGGATATAAAGGCTTATATAATGGTGAGACTGCCAATGATATTTTTAAAAGAAAAGGACTAAGATATAGAGAAGACATCTTAGATAATATGGGAAGTGATGAATTGATTGCCAATCTATTTAGAATTTCTCAAGCTGAACAAAAATTAAAAAATGAAGATGTTAAATTAGAAAAGGAAGCAAATGAAACTCATTATGAAGTAGGTAAAGAAATTAGAAAGACTATAAAAAGACTTGGAGGAACAATGCCAGAAGAATTACCAACTCCTAAGAGAAGTTTAAAGGAACTTGAAAGAGAAAAACTTGTAGAAAGGAGTAAAAATGAATTATTATAACGAAATAAAAAATAAATTAATAGATAATGAAGTATATTCAAAAATAAAAGATTATTCAAAAGAAAGACATACGCTTTTAACCTATTATGAGGTAGGTAAATTATTATTAGAAGCTGGTAAAAAATATGGTGATGATATAATTGGTAATTATTCGAAAAAGTTGTCAATTGACGTTAATAAGAAATATAATTCAAGAACTTTAAGAAGAATGCGACAATTATATCAGTTTTTTGAAAAACAAAAATGGTCCCCACTGGGGACCAAATTATCAATTATTCATATTAGACAATTGTTTTGTTTAAATGATAATAATGAAATAAATTACTATGCTAATCAGATAGAAAAAAGAAATTTGTCAAAAAGGCAATTAGAAGAAATTATTAAAAATAAAGAATATGAAAGACTACCAGAGGATACAAAGAGAAGATTATTAGATAAAGAAAACTCTAATGTTGTTGATTTTATAAAGAATGAATATCCAATTAAATTAGGAAGTAGGTATAACTATATAGATTTGCTTCTTTATAATATTAAGTTTAAATGTTATGTAGTAGTAGAATTAAAAGTTACTGAGCTTAAGAAAGATTATATAGGGCAAATCTTAACATATATGAATTATATTGATAAAAATATTAAGAGTATAGAAGAGGATAAGACTATAGGAATAATAATTTGTAAGAAAAATAATAAGTTTATAATGGAATATTGTAGTGATGATAGGATACTTTCTAAAGAGTATGAATTAGTATAATATGCAAAAATAATTAATAATTTGTATTAAAAATAGTAAAAAAATGCCAAAAGTTAATAAAAACTTTTGCAATTTTTCATATTTTTGGTATAATACCTATAGACGTAAGGAGGGATAGCATGGCAAAAGTAGGAAATAGACAAAGAAAAACACTAGTATGTAGTGAATGTAAAGAAGAAAATTATAGAGTTGAAAGAAATGTAAAAAATACAACAGATCGTCTAAGTATGAATAGATACTGTCCTAGATGTAAAAAACATACAGAACATAAAGAAAAGAAATAATTAAAGGTGATATAAATGTATATACCATATAGGAAGGAAGCTTTTAATTCTCCAATAGATTATGCTAAACTTATTGAAATGCAAGCTAATCAAGTAGATGAAGCTGGTACTGAGAGTTTAAGAAATTCTGAAAAGAAAAATAAGGCTTATGTAAAATCTAAATCTAGAGATGCAAGAGCTCATCGAGGTGGAAGAAAATGATTAATGTAAATGATATTAAAAATGGTGTAACCATTATGATTGAAGGACAAATTTATCAAGTAGTTGAATTCTTACATGTTAAACCAGGAAAAGGTTCTGCATTCATGAAGACTAAACTTCGTAATTTAAGAACTGGTGGAATTGTTGAAAAAACATTCAATACTAATGTTAAATTTGAAAAAGCAAATATTAATAAGCAAAATGTTCAATATCTATATAATACAGGGGATACATATTTCTTTATGAATATGGAAACATTTGAGCAATTAGAATTATCTGCTGATCAAGTAGGAGATAATAAAAACTACTTAATAGAAAATATGAATGTATATGTTATCCTATATGAAGGAGAACTATTAGGTATTGATTTACCAGATAAAGTGGAATTTACTGTAATTGAAACAGAACCTGCAGTTAGAGGTAATACTACAAATAATGCATTAAAAGATGCTACTGTAGAAACAGGACTTGTTGTAAAAGTACCAATGTTCATTGAACAAGGTGAAAAAATACTTGTTACAACAGCTGATGGTAAATATTCATCAAGAGCATAATTTGCTCTTTTTTTGTTAGTGATTTTGTGGTATTATATAGCAAATAAATTTTTAAGAGATAAGTGATATTATGGGTTTTTTAGATTTAATTAAGATTTGTAGTGATAATGAATTAGAAAATATTGTTAGAGATCGTATTATTTATTTAGAAAAAACTTATGAATCTGAATTAGATAATATTGGATTTCAAGTAGATTGTAATCCTAATAATTGTGATTTTTTAAATAATAGTAATGAATATAGTTATGGTGTTTTATGTATATATAGGGGATATATTCCAAAAAATACTAAGATTACTTATGGTGTTACTAACGATGTTTTGAGGGGATTAGTATATAATGATGGGCGTTATTATTATTTAGATGATGATAGTTATATAGTTGATTTTTGTAAGTTTATTAAGAATGCTGATGTTTTAGATGAATATGATTTATTTGATTATACTTTACTTTTTTTACAGCGTTATTTTGGTTGTTTTGAAATAATTAATAGAGAAGATATGTTTAAAATGATATATAATGAAAGTGGATTATCATTTGCTCCTGTTAATGAACATAAATTTAGTGATTTTAAGAATAAGGGAAATGCAGTATGTAGTGAGTATGCAGTTGCTGCTCAAAATATATTAAGTGTATTTGGATTTGATATGTATGTAGTAATTGGTGCACAAGGTTCTAACGAAAAGAATTTTGAATCTCATGCGTTTAATCTAATTAATTTCAAAGAAGAAACAGATGATGAAGTTAATGCAATAATAGATTTTAGTGATAGCGTATTAGTTATGAATTCTAAATTAGAGACAATATGTAGAAGTCCTTTTATAGGATATATAGATTGCATAGATTCTGAATTTTTAGATGATTTAATAAATAATAATAAGCATTTAGTATTTGATAATTATAATCTTGTTTTATTTTCAAATAGTATAATGAAATGTACTGATGGAAATACAAGAGATTACTATATAGATGTTACTAAACAAAAACAATATATAAAAAAGATAGGGAGTTGATATAATGAATAAAGTGTGTTTAATTACTGGAGGAGCTAGTGGTTTAGGATTAGAAATTTCTAAATTTTTAGCAACAAAATCCATTGATTTAATCATTACTTATAATACTAGTAGTGAAAGTGCTTTTAGATTAAAGAAAGAATTAGAAGAAGAATATGGTATTAAGGTAGTTACTATTAAATGCGATATTTCTAATGAAGAAGAAATAAATAATATGATTAGTATTATTAAAGATGAATTTTCTTCTATTGATTATTTAGTAAATAATGCTGCTTTATGTATAGATAGTTTATATGAAGATAAGACTAAAGATAATTTTATGAAAACATTAGAAGTTAATTTAGTTGGAACATTCTTAGTAAGTAGACTTATTGGAGATATTATGTATGAACAAAAATCTGGTAGTATTGTTAATTTATCTTCTACCAATGGTATTAATAAATATTTTCCAATGTCACTTGACTATGATGCTTCTAAAGCAGGAATAAATTCTTTAACTCATAATTTAGCATTACAATATTCTCCATATATTAGAGTTAATGCTGTTGCTCCTGGTTGGGTAGCAACTAAAAACGAAATGAAAGATTTAGATTTAGATTATATTAAGAGTGAAGAAGAAAAAATATTTATTAAAAGAATAGGAGAACCTATAGAAATAGCACGTGTTATATATTTCTTATTAAGTGATGATGCATCATATATAAATAATCAAGTTATAGAAGTAGATGGAGGGATGTATTAATGGATATTTTAGAATTAATTAATTCTTGTGAAGAAAAGAGTGCACTAGAATTTAAGAAAATAGATAAATTATGTTTTAAGAATACTTCTAAAGTATTAGATTCATTTAGAGAAGAACAAGTAAGTGAATCTGATTTTAATATGACTACTGGTTATGGTTATAATGATGTAGGTCGTGAAAAGATAGAAAAAATATTTGCTAAAGTATTAGATACAGATGATGCAATAGTAAGAACTCAATTTATATCAGGAAGTCATGCTTTAAATGTAGTTTTCTTTGCATTACTTCGTCCAGGCGATACTTTACTTTCAATTAGTGGAACTCCATATGATACATTACATGAAGTGATTGGAATTAAAGATAATCCTAGTAGTTTAAAATCTTTTGGTATTAATTATGATGAAATAGATTTAGTAGATAATGATTTTAATTATGATGAAATAAAAAATTATATTACAAGTAATAAAGTTAAAGTAATAGAGATTCAAAGATCAAAGGGCTATTCAACTAGAAAAAGTTTAACTCTTGATAAAGTTAATAAAGTTATTTCATTTATTAAAGAAATAGATGAATCAATAATTATAATGGTAGATAATTGTTATTGTGAGTTTGTTGAAGATGGTAAATTAAATGCTGATGTATTTGTTGGTTCACTAATTAAAAATTTAGGTGGAGGAATTGCTCCTAATGGTGCTTATGTAGCAGGTAAAAAAGAACTTATAGATTTAGTAGGAGAAAGATTAACTTTACCTGGTGAAGGTAGAGAAGTAGGACCAAGTCTTGGAATTAATAAAAGTATTTTACAAGGTTTATTCTTAGCACCTAGTGTTGTAGCAGCAAGTTTAAAAGTATCAGTTTTAACAGCTTGTTGTTTAAAAGAATTGGGTTATGATGTTGAGCCATTATATAATGAGGCACGTGCAGATATTGTTCAAAATATCATTTTTAATGATAAAGATATGTTAATTAAGTATGTTAGAGGTATTCAAACAGGTTCACCAATTGATTCTAATGCAACACCATTTCCATGGGATATGCCTGGTTATGATGATCAAGTTATTATGGCATCTGGTTCATTTACTCAAGGATCTAGTATAGAAATTAGTTGTGATGGACCAATAAGAAGTCCTTATATTGCTTATCAACAAGGTTCACTTACTTATGAATCAGGAAAATATGCTTTAATGAAGGCTTTACAGAGCATGGAAAATAATTAATATTTTTATAGCATAAATTTAAAATATATGGTATTATTTTGGTAAAGGAGTGGTATGATGTACGATTATGATTATAATGCAGTAGGAGCAGCTGCTGGAGGACTAGCAGTAGGAGTTATAATACTTATTGGTATTGTAGTATTATTATGTTTAGCAATAGCTATTGTTAGCATTGTTGGAACATGGAAAGTTTTAGAAAAAGGAGGAAAACCAGGATGGGCAGCTCTTGTTCCATTTTATAATAGTTGGGTATTATGTGAAATGGTTGGAGTATGGCCATGGTGGGTACTAATAGTATTAGGTTGTAGTTTAGTTGGAGCAGCAATTCCAGTTTTTGGTTCATTAATCTCAATGGCAGCATCAATTTATTATGCAATATTAGTAAATGTAAGTTTAGCAAGAGCATTTGGTAAAGAAGATACATATGCTATTGGATTAATCTTATTATCACCAGTATTTACTGCAATCCTAGGATTTGGTAAAGATGAGTTCAAAGGACAAAATCCAATGAATGATGTTGTAATGGATAAGATTAGAGGAGCATCAAATAATAGCTCAAATGCATCAGATAAAAATACAAAATTCTGTACTTCATGTGGAGGAAAAATGGATAAAAAATCTAGTTTCTGTCCTTCATGTGGAAAAAAAGTTAAATAATAATTATTATTAAGATACCTTTTGGTATCTTTTTTTTGGAATAAACTATTTTTTTATTTCATATAGTTTATCATGAGGAGGATGATCCGTATGATAAATAAGGAAAATTTATGGTTTTTAACATTATTTAGTTTGATATTAGTTCTTAGTGTCTATTACATTACAATGCCAAATGATTTGTTATCTAGTCAGTCAAAGAAAGAAATAGTTACAAAAGATAATAAAAAAACAAAAGCAAGCATAAAAGAAACTTCTTCACTTGTTGCGATGAGAGTATCATTAGAGGAAGAACGTCAAGAGCAAATGGTTAGTCTTCAAGAAAAACTAACTAATGAAAATACAACAACAGATGAAAAAAATAATGCTTATGAACAATTAAAATATTTGAATCAATTACAAGGAAAAGAAGAAGATTTAGAAAAACAAATTAAAGAAAAACTAAATTTAGATAGTTTTGTTAAAATAGATAATAAGAATATAGAAGTAGTAGCTTTAAAAGAAAAACATGATAGTACTATAGCTAATAATATCATGCGACTTATTCAATCTAACTATGATGATAAAATGTATATAACCGTAACTTTTAAGAAAAGTTAGGTAATTACACTAGCAATTTTATTCTTCTTTCATAAAATACTTTAGGTTAGTATTAAAGAAGGGAAGAATATTATGCAAAATAGAATTCTCACTAATAGAGAAAAAGAAGTTTTTGAACTACTGATAAAAAATAAAACTACTAAGGATATTGCTACTACATTAGGTATAAGTGAAAAAACTGTTAGAAATCATATTTCTAATACAATGCAGAAACTTGGAGTTAATGGAAGAGCAAGTGCAGTAGTTGAATTATTAAAATTAGGAGAAATATCTTTATAATCGTACTATTCTAGTACGATTTTTCATATACTTATATAGGTGATATAGTGTTAAAGAAAAAAGCCTTAAGAAAAATATTTATTACGACGTTAACTGCTTTTGTATTATTATGTGTTTTTTCTATACCTAGTTTATATGAAGAAGAAAGTATTAAAACAAATTTAGAAATAGAATATATTACTGGTATAGGAACTAATAATATATATTTATTAGATAATAATGGTTATTTAGTTAAAACTAGAATACTATTAGATTCTAAGGATAAAGAAAAAGAAATTAAACAGATAATAAATAATTTAATAGAAAAAAATAATTCTAAATTTCCTAATGGATTAAAAGCTCCTATAAATGAAGATGTTAAATTACAAGAAGTTTATTTAGATGAAGGATATGTTAGCCTTAATTTTAATAAGAAATTATTAAAAAGTGATAATTTAGAGAAAGCAGTAGAAGCTATTGTATATAGTATTATTGATTTAGGAGATATTAAAGGAGTTATGATAGAAGTAGATGGAGAAATTATTCCTTCATATAATAAGGTTTTAACTAAGGATATTGGAATAAATAAAACATATGATATAAAATCTCGTAATGATATTAATAAAGTAGTTATATATTATTTAGAAGAAATAAGTGGAGATAATTATTATGTTCCTGTTACTAAGTATTTAAATAATAAAGAAGATAAGATAAAAGTAATTGTAGAAGAACTTACTACTAGTTATATTTATGAACCTAATTTAATGAGTTTTTTAAATAGTAATACTAGGTTACTTAATTATGAAGAAAATGATGATATTATGACAATTAATTTTAATAATGCTATCTTTGATAAAGATAATAGGGTATTAGAAGAGGTTGTTTATACTCTGGCATATTCTGTATTTTCTAACTATGAAGTAGAACAAGTTATTTTAAAAGTAGATGATAAAGTATTAGAAACAGTTAGTACTAAAGATATTGGATATTGTAGATAAAATTATTGTAATTTAGATTTATTAGTGATATGATAAAATTCGTTCGGGTGATATTATGGATATAAATATAATAGAATTAGCAGAGTGTATTTCAATAAGTAAAAATAAATATCCTGATGAAATTGAAACAGAACGCTTATTATTAAGAAAATGTGATGATACAGATAGTACAAATGTAATGTATTTTGTATGTTTAAAAGAAATAGAAGAAAAAATAGGTGAAGTAGTTTTAATTTTTGATGGAGAAATATGGTATAAGATAAAAAAAGAGTATAGAAATAATGGGTATGCTACTGAAGCTTTAGAAAATATATTGAAAGCAAGTCATAAAAGACATTATTTAACAATAGAAGATAATAATAAAGCTAGTAAGAAAGTCGCTAAAAAGTTAGGCTTTAAAAAATCAAAAAAAATAGGAAATTCAAATATTTATCGTAAAAACACTTGAAAGATTAGTGTTTTTATTGTATAATCTATTTTGTCAAGCAAATTACATGTCTGCGTAGCTCAGCTGGATAGAGCAATCGCCTTCTAAGCGATCGGTCAGGCGTTCGAGTCGCCTCGCGGACACCATTAGAAATTAAAGAACTTAAAATAAGTTCTTTTTTTTAATTATACATGTTAACTATTGACTACATAAAATCTTTGTAGTATATTGGCTACAGAGGTGATTGCATGAACAAAATATATGATGATAAGAGAGTTATGGAATTAGAATATAATCTGATTTGTGATTTTATAAAATTAAGAAAAGAAAAAGGTTTAACTCAAGCACAAATGGCAGAAATATCTGGAGTTGTTCGTGAAATGATAGCTATAATAGAGACTAGAAAAAAACATCCGCAGATAAATACATTGATAAAAATACTTGAACCATTTGGTTACACATTATCAATTACTAAAATAAAGGAGGTAGTTGATGAATACTAATTTATTAAAAGCAGAAATTAATGTTAATGGTCACAAAGTGGGAATAATGAAAGTAAATGATATTGATTATATTTCTCTTACAGATTTAGCAAGATATGCTGATAGTGATGAGCCGAGACTTCCTGTGAGAGATTGGATGAGAAATAAGGAAGTTATTTCTTATTTGGGTTTGTGGGAAATTATTCATAATGTAAATTTTAAACGGGGCGAATTCGACTCCTTTAAAAATGACGCAGGTAGTAATAAATTTAAAATGTCACCACAAAAATGGATTAGAGAAACTAATTCAATTGGTATTATTTCAAAATCAGGACGATATGATGGAGGAACGTTTGCTCATCCTGATATAGCATTTGAATTTGCTAGTTGGTTATCTCCAGAGTTTAAGCTATATGTAATTCAGGAGTTCCAAAGATTAAAGAAAAATGAAAAGTACCAAGAAAATATGGAATGGCATGCAAATAGACTTTTATCTAAATTAAATTATGTTATTCATACTGATGCTGTAAAAAGTATAATTATTCCTACTTTAACTGAAAAGCAAAAGAAATTTGTATATGCTGATGAAGCCGATGTATTAAATGTTGCATTGTTTGGTATGACTGCTAAGGAATGGAGAGATAATAATCCTGAACTTGCAAAAAATGGTAATATGAGGGACTATACTGATTTGCTCCATTTAATAATATTGAATAATTTAGAAAATACAAATGCTGAATTCATTAGATTAGGGATTAATCAAAGAGAAAGACTGATTAAACTAAACGAATCCGCAAGAAATCAATTTAAAGTATTAAGAAATAATAAAAGTGTTAAGAAACTTGAAACATTACAACAAAAAGTTGATGAATATAACAAATATTTGATATAATTTATTTAGCAATGTAGAATAGAGTGATAAGAATGAAAAAAAGTTCATTTGTAGAAGGAACTGTAATTGCAACACTTGCAATTGTATTTACAAAAATATTAGGTATGCTTTATGTTATACCTTTTTATGCTATGGTAGGTGTACAAGGTAGTGCATTATATGCATATGCTTATAATATTTATAATATATTCTTAGATATATCTTCTGTAGGACTTCCAATAGCAATTTCTAAAATAATTAATGAGTATAATACTTTAGGAAAAATGGATGCAAAACTTAGAGCATATCGAATAGGCAAAAAACTAATGGGATTTATTGCTGTTGGAATATTCATTATTTTAATGGTATTTGCACCTCTAATTGCCAGTGCTTTAATTGGTGATTTAAAAGGAGGAAATACTGTTAGTGATGTAGCTTTTGCTATTAGATGTGTTTCTTTTGCAATATTAATAGTACCATTCTTAAGCGTTGAAAAAGGCTACTTACAAGGACATAAGATTATAAATACATCAAGCATCAGTCAAGTACTAGAACAAATAGTTAGAATATCAGTAATATTAGGGGGATCTTATTTAGTACTTAATGTTTTTAACGGAACAATAACATTAGCAGTAGGAGTTTCAGTATTTGGTGCTTTTGTAGGAGGAGTAGTAGCTTATGCTTTCATAAAATACAATGTAAGTAAACATAAAAAAGTTTTGGGCTTAGATGAAAAATATAAAAAAGATGATATTTCAGATAAAGAAATTTATAAAAAAATATTTGCGTATGCAATACCATTTATAATTATAAATATAGTTAGTAGTTGTTATAACTTTGTAGATATGACACTACTATTAAGAACAATGAATTATTTAAAACTAAGTGCACATGATGTAGAATTTGTAACAACTTCTGTAACTACTTGGGCTCCTAAGATAAATATGATAGTAACATCTCTTGCGATGGGAATGAGTACTAGTTTTATTCCTACTATGGTTAGTAGTTATACTTTAGGAGATTGGAAAGAAGTAAATAATAAGTTTAATCAAGCTATTCAAATACTTTTAATGATATCAATACCAACTACAATAGGATTATCATTATTAAGTAGTGAAGTATGGAGTGTATTTTATGGAGTAAATAGTAGTGGTAGCTTGATTTTAGCACTTAATGTATTCACAGGACTTGTTATTAATATTTATATGATTTCATCATCTGCAATACAGGGATTAAATAAATTTAAGATTGTTTATTTATCTGCAATAACAGGATTTGTTACTAATGCATTACTTGATGTACCTATAATGCTATTCTATAATAAGATAGGAATATCTCCATATTTAGGAGCGATAACTGCAAGTATAATAGGATATTTATTAAGTATTATAATTATATTTGTATCTTTACATAAAGATTGTAATCTACATTATGGAAAGATATTTAAAACACTAGGTAAATTAGTTTTACCAGTAGTTAGTATGATAGCAATAGTAGTTATTTGTATGAATTTAGTACCAGTTAATTTAAATAGTAGATTATCTTGTATTATATATATAATTGTAAATGCAATAGTAGGGGGACTTACTTATCTATTATTAATTTATAAATTTGGAATAATAGATGATGTATTAGGAAAAGATACTGCTAATAAAGTATTGAAAAGATTACATTTAAAGAAGTAAATAAATTACTTCTTTTCTTTTTTATACTAAATTGGAAATATTTTCCAATTTTTATATTAAATTAATTAGCTAAGAAGTTCATGACTAAATCAATAATAATTTCTTTTTCTTTAGGATTAGATTCAGCAATTAATAGAGTGATTGCAACTAGAGTATTATTATCTATATAAAGTTTATTATGTATACTTAGAAAGTATATAAACAAAGTAGCAGCTATTCTTTTGTTACCATCTATGAATACATGATTTTTAATTATTAGATATAGAAGGTTAGATGCTTTTTCTTCTATTGATGGATATAATTCATCATTATCAAAAGTTTGATAAATAGTATTAATAATACTTTCTAATCCATTATTTCTTTCTAGAGCAAATAATTCACTAGTTTCATTAAGTTTTAAATCTTTAATAATTTTTTTACATTCAGAATAAGTAATTCTAATACTTTCTGTATTTACATTAGGTTTTATAATCCTTTTGTGATCATAATCATCTAGTAAGTTTAATGCTTTAGTATATCTATTAATTACTTGTAAAACATCCTTAGTATCATTTTCTTCAATACGCGAAGCAATATCAATTAATTTAACTGTTTTTTCTAAATATTCTAATCTTTGTTTATTAACAGAATAACCTTTTAATAAGTGATCTTTTAATATAGTTGTTGCCCATTTTCTAAATTTAGTACCTTCTGTAGATCTAACTCGATAACCAACTGAGATGATTACATCAAGATTATAGTATTGGATATTTCTTATAACTTCTCTATTTCCTTCTTTTTTAACTGTCGCAAAATTTGCGATAGTTGAAGAATTAATCTCTAATTCTTCATCAAATGCATTGTTAATATGTTTTCTAATTGTTTTATAATCACGTTTAAATAGTTTAGCCATTTGATTTGCTGTTAACCAAACAGTTTCATCTTTCAAATTTACCTCCAATTTAACATCTTGACTTTCAAAAATAATAATTTCATTCTTCATAAAATTCTCCTTTATATAAAATTAAAAAAATAGAACTACTTAATAAGTAGTTCTATAATATTATTAGGTAATTAAATAGATTTTCCTTCATTTTTTTTTGTAATAATCTATTATTTTTTTCTAATTCTTTTAGACTTTTATTGGGAGTAGGTAATTCTTCAGGCATAGTACCACCAACCTTTCTAATAGTATTTCTTATTTCTTTACCAACATAATGATGAATATCACAGGCCTTAGTTTCACCTTTAATATTTTTATTAATCAACTTTTGATTAGTTTGATCTATTCTAAATAGATTTGCAATTAATTCACTGCTACTCATATTATCTAAAATATCTTCTCTATAACGTAGACCTTTTCTTTTAGCAATATCATCAGCTGTTTTTCCATTGTATAAACCTTTATATCCAGCATTATGAAATTTATCAAAGTTTTTAACTCCTGCATTTTTAGCAGTTTGATTTAAAGAGTAATTACCTTTTTTAGTAAGGTTTCTTTGATAAAATCTTTTTTCATCTTCAGATAGTTCAGAGTAGTCTTTTTCAATTAATTCCATTTTTCTAGTTTGAATTGCAAAGTAAGTTTGAGCAAGAGCTATAACTTTTTTTCTAGAATCACCATTTTGTGCAATGAGATAGCAAGCATATCTAGATAAATGATAATCAACTATTTGCCTTTTACCACCGTTTACATTTGTAGACAATTTGTCGACTTGGACAAATTGTCTATTTATGTCAATTTTGCTATTTTTACATGCTATTATAGCTTTCTTAATTACATTTTCAAATTTTCTCCATTCTTTATATTCTAAAACCTTTTGTAATTCTCTAGCAAACCAATATTCATTTCCAAATTCATCAATATGTTTGATGCCTTCAAATGTACTATTATTAATTTCTAACTTATTCATAAAACTTCCTTTCTAAATAAAAATAGAAGTAGTTATTGATATACTTCTATAATATTATTAGATTTTTTTTTACTTTCTTCTTTCTTTTTTTCAAAAAATGTAAAATTAAAAATTAAATATTCAAATTCAATTTACTAATATTTTTTTTTAGGGTATAATTAATGAAGAGTTATTAGTAGGAGGGTTTTATAAATAATAGTAAAATTTTCCATATAACTTTTTTTAAACTATTTCAATAATTCCTTTACATAGCAAGCATATTATGGTATAATATGCCCGAATTATATATAAAAAAAGGAATAGTTACTTTTCACTAAAAAGGAGTATTTTATGACAAAAAAGAAATTAAGATTTAAAAAGAGAAATATATTATCAATATTAGGAATAATCTTATTAACTGTTTTCTTAGTTTTATTCTTTAAATTAGGAATAGTACCAATTAATTCAGCAGTTATAATTGGTTTAATAGTATTAGGATTATTACTAATATTAGGAATATTCTTAGCAAATAGAAAAAATGATATTTTAAAGACGCTAGGTATTATTCTATTATTAATATCAATATTTATAAATGGGTTAGGTATATTTGTTTTATATCATGTTAATAACTTCTTTGATAAAGCGTTTAAAGAAGAAGTTATTACAAGTACTAGTACTTATTACTTAGTTACAAGTAAAAAAAGTGGCTTAACTAAGAAAGCTGTAAAAGGAAATATCTTATACTATGAAAGTAATAAAGATATAACTAAAGCAAATAAAAAATTAAAAGAGGCATATGAAAATATTACTTTAAAGAAAAGTGATAATGCTAATGAAATGTTTAAACAAATAAGTGAAGATAAAGAAAAACTTATGTTTATAGAAAAGAAATTCTATAGTTCTATATTTGATTTTGATAAAACATTAAATGAAGATGATTATGTAATATTAGATAAAATAAATATTAAATCTAAAATTACTAGTAAGAGAAATAAATCAAATAGTTTCAATATATATCTTTGGGGATCTGATTTTACTGATATGTATATGGATTTTAATATGATAGTAACAGTTAATCCAGATACAAATAAAATATTATTAACAAGTATACCAAGAGATTATTATATACCAGTAGCAGGACACAATGGACAAAGAGATAAATTAAGCTTTATGGGTGCACAAGGTATTGATACTGTTGTTAAATCAGTTGAAGATTACTTTGATACAAAAATAGATTATTATGTAACATTTAATGCTAAGAATGTTCCACAAGTAATAGATACTTTAGGTGGAGTTGAGTATTGTTCTGATGAGGCGTATGAAGTAAATAAGATAAAACTAATTCCAGGAGTAAAAGATGGGTATAGGCAATTAAATGAAAAAATATATATAAAAGCAGGATGCCAAACAATTAGTGGTATTGAAGCTGTTAGTGTAGTAAGACCTAGAAAACAGTTTAATGGTGGAGATGCAAAACGCCAAGAATATATTAGAAAAGTAATTGTTGGAGTTCTTAAAAAAGTAAAGGATCCTAATACAGTTATGAACTATTCAAATGTAATGGATTCAATGAGTGATTTATATCAAATGACGGTACCAAGAGATAAAATAAATTATTTAATAAAGACTACTATTAAAAATGGTGGTAATTGGGAAATAATTGAACAAAGTGTTAATGGGGAAGATGGTCATGATAAAGTTTTCTTATCAGACTTTGTAGATTGGGTAAAATATCCAAATGAAGAAGATGTTAAAAATGCATCTAAAGAAATTAATGATTTATTGAAATAATTAAAGGTTTAGAGGTGGTTCTAGATGGGAAAAATATCAGGATTATTTTGGAAGAAGAGAAACAAAATATTAATGTTTCTTTTCTTGGATATATTTACAATTATTTTTTCATCAATATTTGCAATATGGTTGAGATTTGATTTTGGAGTAGTAGATCATATTTATTTAGTTAATGTACTTAAATTTTTGGCTATTGATGCAATTTTATTAATAGGAATATTCTTTTATCTAAGATTATATACAAGTATTTGGCAATATGCTTCTGTTACAGAACTTGTAAATATTGTAATAGGGTGTATTTCTTTTGAAGCGTTTCAGTTTCTTTATAAGGCTCTTTTTAGTATTTCAATGCCAAGAAGTTTTTATGTTATACAATTATTAATTATTACAATTATGGTAATTGGAACAAGATTTTCATATCGCGTAATGAGATCAATCATAATGAGGCTAGAAAATAGAAAAAGAGAAAAACAAGTAAATACAATGGTAATTGGTGCAGGAGATGCTGGAAGATTATTAATATATGAAATTCAAAATGATAAAGTAGGTTTTGACAATAGAATAGTATGCGTTATAGATGATAATATTGAAAGAAAAAATACATATATCAGGGGTATTCCAATTGTTGGTGGAAGACATCAAATAAAAAGTGCTTGTGAAAAATATAATGTCGAAGAAATAATTATTGCAATACCTTCAGCTACTAAGACAGATATTGCTGCAATTGTAGATGAATGCCAAAAAACAAAATGTAAAGTTAAAATATTACCTAGAATTAGTACTATGGTTAATAGCGGTAGAGAACTTGTAAGTAATATTAAAGAACTTTCTTATGAAGATTTCTTAGGAAGAGATCAAATAGTTACAGATGTAAGGGAAATAACTGCTAATATTCAAAATCAAGTTATACTAGTTACTGGAGGTGGAGGTTCAATTGGTTCAGAACTTTGTCGCCAGATTGCTAAATGTAATCCAAAGATGTTAATTATTTTTGATATATATGAAAATAATGCTTATGACATTGAACAAGAATTAGTTAGAAACTATCCTGGATTAAATTTAAAAACAATAATTGGTTCTGTTAGAGATTATGACAGACTAGAAAAAGTATTTAAAGAGTATAACCCTGATCAAGTATTTCATGCAGCAGCACATAAACATGTTC
>CACZTK010000033.1 GCA_902784095.1 uncultured Erysipelotrichaceae bacterium
TAATTTATTAGAAATAAGAAAAACAGCTAACTTTGATGATATGGATTTTGATTATGATTTTAGAGTGTTAGATGATCCTAATGAAGTAAGAAGATTAATTGAAGAAAAAAATAAAGAAAACAATAAATCTAGAATGGTAGCAGGTTATTGTTGGAATTGGATTAGTGAAGGTAAAAATAATACTGATATTCATGATATAGTAATACCTGACTATAACTTTGAAATGAGTTGGAATTTAGGTAATTCACAGACATGGGCAATTGATTCAATGTCAGTAAACGAAATAGGATGTATTCATACATGCCAAGGATTGGAATTTGATTATGTGGGCGTTATTATTGGTGATGATATAAGATATGAAGATGGACATATTGTTACTGATTATACGAAAAGGGCTAAAACAGATCAATCATTAAAAGGAATTAATAAAATTGCAAGAGAAGAAGGACAAGAAGAAGCAAATAAAATTGCTGATTCTATTATAAAAAATACATATAGGACATTAATGACTAGAGGTATGAAAGGTTGCTATGTGTATTGTGTAGATAAAAAATTACAAAATTATATTAAAAATAAAATAAATATGCTATAATATTGGTAATAAAAGAGGCGCTAGTACAGGCTTTGTTAAGAAGTTTTTGTAGTGGCGCTTTTTTATTAGTAAGGATGTGATGAAATTGATTAGAAAAGAATCGTTCGAACCAGTTTATACAGATTTACATATACATACCTCTGAAAAACCGGACAAGATTAAAGATGGTGTTGAATATAATGTTGACGAATTAATAAAAAATATTAATAAGATATCAAGTGATAGAAAAAAACTTATATCATTTACTGATCATAATACAATAAATAAAGACATTTATTTATATAAATTTCCAGATACGTATTATCTAATACTAGGTGTGGAGTTACATATAAGCTATGATAAAAAGAAAAAGCCATATCATTGTCATATATATTTTAATAGTGAAATAAACAACGAAAATATAGAAAAAATAAATAAGAAACTTGATCATCTATATCCAAAAAAAGAAATAGATAAAGAAGATTATAAAAGTATTCCAAAATTAGAAGAAATAATAAATGCTTTTAATGACTATGATTTTCTCCTTCTTCCACATGGTGGACAAAATCATAGTACATTTGATAAAGCAATGCCTGAAGGAATAAAATTTGATAACGTGATGGAAAAAGTTTTGTATTATAATCAATTTGATGGTTTTACAGCAAGATCAACTTCTGGTAAAGAAAAAACAAAAAAATATTTTAAGGAATTAGGAATAGATGAATTTACTAACTTAATCACTTGTTCTGACAATTATAATCCAACTAAGTACCCTAATCCAAAAGATGTTAAAGCTGAAAAGTTTATCCCAACATGGATTATTGCAGAACCAACTTTTGATGGGTTAAGAATAGCTTTATCTGAATCAAATCGTTTAAAATATGATGATAGTGTTCCAAATTTATATGAGGAATACATACATAAATATAAAATTAAAAATGATTTATTAGATGTAGATGTTGATTTCAGACAAGGATTAAATGTCATTATTGGAGAATCATCATCTGGCAAAAGTTTACTAGTTGATACACTCGTAAAGGCTATAAATCCTAAATTAAGCAAAGTTGATTATTCAGTGAAATATAACTTTGATGGTCTAAAAGTTGATAACCCAGTTGGATTTACTCCCTATTATATAAATCAAAATTTTATAGCAGATGTAGCAAGTAAAAATAGAATTGAGGATATACCATTAATAAAGCAAATGTTTGGCCCTACTGAGCAATCTAAAAGAAAAACCTCTGATAAATTAAGTAAGCTCGATACTGTTTTAACAAGTTTTTTTAACGCTGTTGAACAAATAGAAATTTATCAAACAAAACTAATGGCATTAACGAATTTAGATAATTTGATTTTATTTAAAAGCAGAAAAGAAAATCCTGTAGATAATTTATTTCCAAAAGAATCCATTATTGATAAACTTGATTATAATGATGATGAATATGAAAAACATAAAGATTATTTGGATGACATATATAAATTTAGCAAATTAAATATATATATGGAAGATATAAAGGAAGAAATAGAATCAATTAAGAACAAATTGGATAACGCATATAAGAAAAGTTATTTTGAAAAATATGTTAGAAAAATAATAAAAAAGAATAAAATAGAATTTGATGAAACTTACAAATATGATGATGAAGAAATAAGAATTAAAAATAATAATTATGAAAAAGCCACATTATATATATCAAAATATTTGGAGGAAAGAAAAAAATTTGATAAAAGTTTGAATGAATTAGCAAAATTTTCCTTTAAATTGCAATCAAAGCCTATTATTATTTCTGGCCATCAATTGTTCATTGAAAATAAGTTAGAAATAACAAAAAGTAATATTATGGAATATATTAATGATTTCTTAAAAAATGGAAATAAAATAATGGATTTTGAAAGAATAAAACCTTCTGATTTATTTCTAGATAGATTAAATAAATCATATAAAATTGATAACTATGATATATTTAAACAAAAAATTTTTTCAAAATTTACTTTATGTAATAAATATAATTATAGAATAATTACTTCTGACAAAAGAAAATGGGAGGAACTAAGTCCTGGATGGAAAACTGCAATTTTAACAGAATTAATATTGCAATATAATAAAGATGAAGCTCCATTAATAATTGATCAACCAGAGGATAATTTAGCTAATAAATATATAAATAATAAATTAATAAATGATATAAAAAAATCAAAAGTTAAAAAACAAATTATTATTGTTAGTCATAACGCAACTATTCCAGTCTTAGCTGATGCAGAAAATATAATATATTGTAAGGCAAACGGAGATAGCATTACTATTAGGTCTAATTTCATTGAAAATGAAATATTTGGAAAAAAGTGTTTAGATATAATCGCTGACATAACTGATGGTGGGAAAAAATCTATAAAGAAAAGGTTTAAAAAATATAATATAAAAACATATAAGGAGGATAAAGATGAAATTTAAAATTGAAAAAAAAGGAAACTCAGTTAACTTCATAAACATCGAGACAAAATCAAAATTTGATTATATAGAATTTGCCGATAAATTATATAATGGAGATCAGATAGAAATAACAAATTATGGAACTTTGACAGAAGAAGAAAAAAAAGTAATAAATCAGACTATTAAAGAATTAAACGCATTGGCAAATCCAAGAAAAAGAAAGCGCATTATATCTCAGTTAGATTCATAGTAATAAAAAACTTCATCAAAATATATGAAATAGAAATAATAGAATAACTTCTCGCCAACTTGGCGAGAAGTATTTTTGTCTTATGGGAGAAATATCTTTATCATTACTTACATCGGCAGGTGGTGAAGGTGCAGAAGTAGTATATGGTTTAAGAAATAATGATAGACTTGCTAATATGATATTAAATAATATAGGAGAGAAAGGACAAATAAAAAGAAGATTATATCAAAGAAGATTACCAGAAAATCCTAATAAAGATTATTACTATATAATTAGAGAAACTGATCCTAGACAATCATTATTAATAGAATATGGTTTTATTGATAATAATAAAGATCTAAATAAATTACAAAATAATTTATTAAACTATGCAGAAGGAGTAGTTAAAGCAGTAGCTGATTATATAAATATACCTTATTTTAATCCAGGACAAACAATACCTGAAGAACCACAAGAAGAAAATATTTATATAGTACAAAAGGGTGATACATTATGGAGTATTGCTAGAAAAACAGGATTAACAGTAGATGAATTAAAAGAAATAAATAATTTAACATCAAATACTATTTCAATAGGACAACAATTAAAATTAGAAAAAGAACCAATAGAACAAAATATCTATATAGTTCAAAAAGGGGATAGTCTTTGGGCTATTGCAAGAAAATTAGGAGTTAATGTAAATGATTTAATTAATTATAATAATTTAACTTCAACAACAATAGGAATAGGACAACAATTAAAAATACCACAAACTAATCAAGAGTATTATACTGTACAAAGAGGAGATACATTATATTCAATTGCTAGAAGATTTAATACAACAGTAGATAAAATAATCCAAGATAATAATCTATTATCATCTATGTTAAGTATAGGCCAACAATTAGTAATAAAATAGAGTACTTGATACTCTTTTTTATTGTTCTCTTCCCCCTGAAGAGAGCAAAACTCTTTTTTATTTTGCGATATATCAAGCTAATAAATCAATAATTAGATAATCATTGATTTACTAATAAGCAATATACGTGATATAATTATGATATTAAAGTATGAAAGATAAACAATGATTATATGTACGTTTAAAACTCATAGAGAGGAAATGAAAAGATGAAAATACCAAAGAACTTAAAGAAACTATTTCTATTAATATTAGTAATCATATTATCAGAATTAACAATATTTAATTTTAGATATTATGAAGTTAAATTTTCTGGATTGAAGCATAATAGTATAGATATGTATGAGAATAACTTAGTAGTTGATAAGAAAGAGGATAATTATTATAAGAAAAAATATATAATTGCTTTAAACGATAAAGTAAAAGGAATAAAAATTAATTTAAAACAAAAAGATACAAATGAAGAAATAAATATTATCACTAAGTTTAAAGATGAGAGTAATAGATATACATATAAAACATTAGATGAAGTAAGATATATGCCTAAATATAAAAATAGAGAGTATATTGTCTTAAATTCCCAAAAGAAATGTTTATTAATGGAATTAGAAATGAGTTCCAAAAGTAAGTTTAATCTTGATAGTATTGAATTAAATACATGGTATTTTGAATTTAATATATTTAGAGTATCTATGATTCTATTGATTTCAAGTATTATTATTTTTAAAAAAGAAATAAATAGTTTCTTTTCTAAGAAATCAAAAGCAAAAATAATTACATATATATGCTTTATTACTATTTCAACCCTAATATATTCATATTATTCACTAGATTATCACACTATGTATGAAAACTGTAAATATGATAGGGGAATGGTTTTTAAAGATATATATAGTGAGTTTACAAGATCTCTAATAAATGGAAAAATAACTTTAGATTTTAAAGAAGGAGATACTAGAAGTTTATCAGTATTAAATAATTATCATGATTATTCTGAAAGAGTACATGTAGGGGAATCATATATATATGATGCAGCTTATTATAAAGGTAAATATTATTGTTATTATGGAATTACTCCAGTTATTACAATATTATTACCACTAGCACTACTAACAGGTAGAGTCTTTTATAGTAATTTAATCTGCATTATTTATAGTACATTGATAATGATAGTATTATTAAAAATATATCTAAAACTATTAGATAAACTTAAAATTAAATTTGGTTTCTTATTAGAGTTTTTAGGATATATAACTATTCTATTAACAATGGAATTATTCTTTCTTAAATTAATACCAAATTTCTATCAAGCTGTAGATTTGTGTGGTATATTTTGGCTATTATTTGCAATATTACAGATTCTAAATCTAGAAGATAATAAAAGTAATACAATTAAATTATTCTTAATAGGAGTATCATATGGATTAATGGTTCTAACAAGGCCTCTTTATATATTTTATATAGTTCCTATTATAATAGTTATTTGGAAATATATATTTAATAAAAAGAGTATTAATTGGAAAAATGGATTAGTATTCGGAGTACCAATAATTATAATGGCAATATTTCAAATGCATTACAATTATTCAAGATTTGAAAATATCTTTGAATTTGGACAACGTTATCAAATAACTATAAATGATACATCTAGTTTAAAATTTGATTTAGGTATTGTTATAAATGGAATATTATCATTCCTATTTAATCCTCCATATATTACAAGACATTTTCCTTTTGTAGGATATAATAATGCAGGAGTAAATAATGGAAATGTTATCTTTACAGAAATGATGTTTGGAATACTTTGGCATCCATTTATATTAATACTATTATCTATTAGAAATAGAATTAATAATAATCCAAAACTTAAAAGATTAAAACTAATTACAATAGTTTTATTATTAGCATCATTAATACAACTTATAGTAGATATTACTTATGCAGGAATAATTCAAAGATATTTATCAGATGTATTACCAATATTAACATTGCTTTCGCTAGTATATTGGTTAATATATCTAAATGAAAGTAAAAGTAAAGAAGTAAAGAAAGATAGATTAAAAATATATAAAATAGTTTGTCTTATAACGTTTATAATGATGTCAATGTTCTTATATATTAGTATAGATCCTAGACTTTTAGATATAGGAAAATATAAGAGTATTGATAAACGAGTAATTAATTATGTAATAACTCATAGTTTGGAGTTTTATAAGTAAAAGGTGATAGAAATGAAAACATTATCAGTAATAATACCATGTTATAATGAAGAAAAAAATATAGAAGAATTATTAAAGAGAGTAAATGATGTAGAAATTAACAATATAAGGAAAGAAATAATAGTAGTAGATGATTGTTCTACAGATGATTCAAGAAAAGTTCTAGAGAAGAATAAAAAAATAATTCAAAAGATATTGTTTCATAGTGAGAATATGGGCAAAGGAGCAGCATTAAGAACTGGTATTAAAAATGCTACAGGTGATTATATTATTATACAAGATGGTGATTTAGAATATGATCCAAATGAATATGAAAATTTATTGAAGCCATTAATTAATGATGAATGTGATGTAGTTTATGGAAGTAGATTTAAAAATAAGGTTTATAAAGGTTATATTTCCAATAAATTAGCAAATAGGTTTTTAACAAATCTTTCTAATTTATTTACTCATTATAAACTTACAGATATGGAAACTTGTTATAAAGTTTTTAAAAGTGATATAATAAAGAGTATAGATTTAAAGGAAAATAGATTTGGATTTGAACCAGAAGTAACATCTAAACTTTCAAAGAAGAAAGTAAAGATAAAGGAGGTTCAAATTAAATATAATCCTAGAACTAAGAATGAAGGAAAGAAAATAGGAATAAAAGATGGGTTGAGGGCAATTTATTGTATATTAAAATATAGATAGGAAGAAGTATTATGAGAATATTAGTAGCAGGTGGAGCAGGATTTCTTGGAAGTAATCTATGTAAAAAATTACTAGAAGAAAAAGATAATTATGTAATATGTTTAGATAACTTTTCTTCAGGTAAAAAGGAAAACATAGAAGATATAGAAAATAATGAAAGATTTGAACTAGTTGAATCAGACATTATAAATAAAATAGATTTAGATATTGATCAAATATATAATGCTGCTTGTTTAGCAAGTCCAAAATTTTATCAAGAAAAGAGTTTAGAAACATTTGATACATGTGTAGTTGGAACACGTAATTTATTAGATTTAGCAAAAAAATACAATGCTAAGTTTTTACAGTTTAGTACAAGTGAAATATATGGAGATCCATTAGAACATCCTCAAAATGAGAAATACTATGGAAATGTTAATACTATGGGAATAAGATCTTGTTACGATGAAGGAAAACGTGCAGCAGAAACTCTATGCTTTCTTTATAATAAAAAGTACAATATAAAAACAAAAGTTGTTAGAATATTTAATACATATGGTCCATATATGAGAAAAGATGATGGTAGAGTAATTTCTAATTTTATTACTAAAGCACTAAGAAATGAAGATATAGAAGTTTATGGTGATGGTAATCAAACTAGAAGTTTATGTTATGTAGATGATTTATTAGATGGAATCATAAAGATGATGAGTAGTAATGATGATATTATTGGGCCAATTAATTTAGGTAATTCATATGAAGTATCAATAAATGATTTAGCTCAAAAGATTATTAAATTAACAAATTCAAATAGTAAGATTATCTATAAGGAGTTACCTCAAGATGATCCAGTAAGAAGAAAACCTGATATAACTTGTGCACAAAATATCTTAGGATATTCTCCTAAAGTGTCTCTTGAAGAGGGATTGAATTATACGATAGAATTCTATAAGAAAAATGCATAATTAACATTGACATGGTACTTTTAAAGTGGCAATATGCCTAGTGAGGTGTTAAAAATGAAATTATTATTTGCAACAGGAAATAAATTTAAATTTGAATTGATGAAGAGAAGACTTTCTATATTTGAAGAATTAGAACTTATTAGTCCAAAAGATTTAGATTTAGAAATTGATGTAGTAGAAGATGGTAAGACAGCGGGAGAAAATGCTTATAAAAAAGCTATGGCTTATTTTAATGCTACTAAATTACCTACTATTGCAGAGGATAGTGGTCTTTATATTGACAAGTTTACAGAAGAAGAACAACCTGGATTATTTGTTAGAAGAATAAATGGCAAGGATGACTTATCAGATGAAGAAATTTTTGAATACTATTATAATAAAATATTAAATTATGGTGGAGAAAGCACTGCACATTATTTTTCAGGAGTAGCTTTAGTAGATTTAGATGGTACTGTTCATTCTACTATATTTAATGAAAGAGATTTTCTATTAACAACTAATTTATATAAAGATAAATCTTTTAAAGGTGGTGTATTAGAACCTATGAGTTATGATTTAAATGCTAAAAAGTATTTTGATGAAAGAACTAGTGAAGAAGAAGAATACCATTATAAGAAATTAAATGAAGGTTATAGAAAATTAGTTAAAAAATATGTTATAGATAGAGCAAATAGATGATAGTATATAAGTAATAGGAGAATAATTATGGAAAAGGTCTATACTGAAGAACAATTAGAAAATATGAGTATAATAGAACTTAAGAAAATTAGAAAGCTTTGTGTAAAACAGGGTAGAGATACAAAACTTATTGATGGTATTATTGAGAAAAAAAAAGAAGAGTTTATAGAAAGAAGAAGCAGAGAAAAAGAACAAAAGAAAGATGAAGAAGATAGAAAATTTATTATGCTATTAGGTTTTTTAGATGGATGGTTTAGTAAAAAATAATTTTGATAGTTATACAAACTATCTTTTTTATTGACTTATTATAATAGAATACTTGCAATTAGTGGGAATATTATGAAGATTATATTAGAAGTAAAAGATAAGGATTGTTTATCTGAATTACTTAATTCTTATGTAGAGTATTCAGAGAGTTGAAAAATGAAAAGTATTGAGAATATTTAATACTATATTGAATTTGTATCAAAGTGGTAAACTAAATATAGAAGAATAATCTAAATCACAAGTAAAAGTAAAAAAATAATTATATCCACAGAAATTGTGGATATTTTTATATATTTATGATATATTATAGGAGTTTGTGGAGATTATATTATGAAAAAGAAAAATAAAAAGATGAATACTAATTCAAATATGTTTGTTTATTTATCAATTATATTTGTAGTATGTTTATTATTATCTAATATATTAGCATCTAAATTGTTAAAAGTAGGACCATATTCTGTTACTAGTGGAGTACTTGTTTTTCCTATATCATATATTATTAATGATATTTTATCGGAAGTATATGGTTATGATAAAGCAAAAAAAATTATTATAATGGGCTTTGCTATGAATCTATTTATGGTATTAGTATTTTTACTTGCAATCTATTTACCTGCACCTGAATGGTATGAAAATAGTGATGCTTTTAAAACTATTTTAGGATCAACTCCAAGAATATGTTTAGCAGGATTTATTGCTTATTTATTTGGTTCTTTAGCCAATGCTAAAGTACTTGTTAAGATGAAAGAAAATTCCAAGTTTGGTGTAAGAGCAATTATTTCAACAATAGTAGGAGAAGGAATAGATTCAATTATATTTGTATTAATATCTTTTATAGGAAGCATAACAATTAATCAATTAATAGAAATGATTATTCTTCAAGTAACAATAAAAACATTATATGAACTTATTTGTCTACCTATAACAACAATTATAGTTAATAAAGTAAAATTATATGAAAAAGAAAACAAGTCCTAAGACTTGTTTTACTATGCATTTTTTCTTGTTAGTATTACTCCAGCTACTATACCACCAGTAACTAATAGAATAATTATTAATGAAATTACATCATTTGATGAACTTTTATCTTTTTCATCAAATGTCTTCATAACATCGTATCTTTTTGATGATTTTATTTTGTATTGTTTATTTATTTCAGCTTTGATTTCATCTCCATATGAATCAGTATATCCATTCCAAGATTTTTTACCAACCACTATATATGGAACTCCACCAACATCGTCTCCAAGTTTATCAGCAACTTCTTCCATAAGTTTATTGTTGTCTTTATTTCCCCAAACTTCATATCCAATTAAGTTAAACTTATCTTGATATTCTTTAGTCATACCAGCAAAGAATACAACTGCATCAAAACAATGTCCACAAGAACTTCCTCTAAATAAGTAAACATTTACTTTACCTTTCTTTTCTGTATAATCACCTAGATCAACATTTTTTAAATCTTCTACTTGATCTTCATAACCACCTGCTTCTCCAAATACTTTAACTTCATCGTCAATAATATCTTTTAATCCAGTAGCTTCAACTTCAGCTTTAGCAGTAACTGGTATTAAGATGATAGAAAAAACTAATACTAAACTCATCAAATACATTAATCTATTTTTCATATTTATCCCTCCTAAAAAAATAATATCATAATTTGAAAAAAATATCTATAATATTATGAATTTTGAATATAATAATAAAGGGAAAATTATATTTTTAGCACTCACTATTGACAAGTGCTAAAAATAGTGCTATCATTATAAATGAAAGGAAGTGGTAATAATGTTACCTAGTAAGATGTTTTTTGATCATTTCTTTGATGATTTAGAATCACCAAAAGGATTTGATAAAATGATGAAATGTGATATCTATGAGAAAGAAGGAAACTATATTATTGAAATGGATGTTCCTGGTTTCAAAAAGGAAGATATCAATATGGAACTTGAAGATGGTTACTTAAGAATTTCAGCTGAAAAGAAATCTGATGAAGAAGATACATCTGATAAGAAATATGTTCGTCGTGAAAGACATAGCTATTCTAAATGTGAAAGACAATTTTATGTTGGAAACGTTTCTGAAGAAAATATTAAAGCTAAATTTAATAATGGTATCCTAGAAATATCAGTTCCTAAGGAAGAAGATAAAAAAGAAACAAAAAAGACTATTATGATTGAAGATTAATAGTCTTTTTTTTATTATTGTTGATTAGATGCTCCACTCTTAGCTTGTTTAATTAAATTTTCCATATATTCATCATATAATTTCTTTAATTCATCATCACCAAAAGTCATTTTATTTTCTTCTCTAATAGCAATTAAAGTATCATAGAATAATGTATTGTCATTATTCATTTTTTCATCTCTAAGAGTTTCTCTTATTTTCTTTTTCATACTCTTTAAAGATTTCTTTTCTTTTTCTCCAGTTTTTAAAATAACATGGTATCCATATGCTGATTCAACAGGTTCAGTAGTATATTTTCCTTTTTCAAGTTTTAAAGCTGCTTCCCAGAAATTAGAATCCATTTCATCTTTATTGAAATATCCTAAATCTCCACCATTCTTAGCATTACTTTTATCTTCAGAATATTTTTTAGCAAGTTTTTTAAAGTCACCACCATCATCTAATTCTTTAATGATATCTTTTACTTTATTATATGCTTCTTTTTTAGCCTTATCTTTATCTTCATCACTCATATCATCAGTAGTATTAACAGATATTAAGATATGACTAGCTTTAATATCACCATAAACATTATCGTTATAGTATTTTTCTATTTCATCATCTTTAATATGATCAGCTACATAATCTTTAACAGCTTGTTTTCTTTTATATTGAATAGATAATGTTTCTTTAAATTCATCTTCACTATTTGCTCTAAAATATTGTTTAAGAACAGCTAAATAACTATCTTCATCTTTATAATATGCTTTTATTTGATCAATCTGTTCTTGAATATATTTCTTTTCTTCTTCTGTTTCTTTATACTTTTTATCTAATATTTTTTTATCCATCATATCTATTAATGTCTCTATAGAATCTTTCTTAATTTCATTATATAGGTCATTAGCAGTTATTTTGGATTTCTTTAAAGCTACTACTGTATCCTTGCCTGTTTTTAACTTTGCAGTTTTTCCACACCCTGTAGTTATTGTTGTAATAGCAGTAACAGCTACTAGGGTAGTAATAATTTTTTTGTTCATAATTTTCCTCCTATCAATTATTTATAATAACAAACTTTTTTATTTAAAGCAATTATTTTCAAATAAAATAGCTATATATAATCACACATTTTAGTATTTTGCCATAAAATACTTTGAATACTATGAAAAGGAGGATTTAATTCTTATGAATAATCATGTATCTTCAACTGCTATTATATTAGTATTATTTATACTTTTAATAATAATTTTAGGGTCTTGTATTTAAGGAGGTGTAAGTAATGGCTTGTGAAAACAATTGCTCTAATACTAGAGGAAGTGGATATTTAATAATTCTTGTATTATATATCTTACTTGCTATAATTTTAGGAAGCTATGTAACTTACTAAAAAGGGGATATTAATTCTCTTTTTTTTGTGCATATTAATAATGGTGATTAGATGAAATATTATATTAATAATTTTTTAATTTATTCAGTTTTAGGATTCATTATGGAAACAACTATTAAATTATTATTTTGTCCAAGTATGAATAATGGAATATTATATGGACCTTGGATACCTATATATGGATTTGGTTGTTGTTTAATTATAGTTATTATGAGATTTGTCTTTAATAGAATAAAAGTAAATAGATTTTTAAAGATATTATTAGTATTTTTATTATCAATAATAGTTTTAACTACTATAGAATATATTGGTGGTAATTTAATAGAAGTATTGACAGGAAAAGTATTTTGGGACTATGAAGATTTAAAATATAATATAGGTCATTATATAGCTCTAGAAATAAGCTTAGTATGGGGGATAATGTCTTTAGTAATAATTTATCTAATAAAACCATTAATAGATAAATTTATAAAAAAAATACCAAGTATTCTTACATACTCAGTATTAATACTATTTATAATAGATTGTATAATTACTACTTATCAGAAAGTTTAGAAAAAACTTCTTCAGTAGGAATTAACATATCTTTATCAAAAGTAATCATGGAATGATCATTTTCATATCTTGGTATTACATGTATATGATAATGTTTTACTTCTTGACCATATCCATTATTTTGACTAAAAGTTAATCCATCACAATCAAGTTTTTCTTTTACTAAAGGATATAGTTTTTCTTTAACAAGTTTTACTGAATGATTAATTATTTCTTCAGGTAATTCAAATAAATCCTTATAATGTTCTTTAGGAATAATTAACATATGTCCATTAGTATTAGGATTAACATCTAAAAATACTTTAACTAATTCATCTTCATATATGGTATATGAAGGAATCTCTCCTTTAATAATTTTACAAAAAATACAATCTTCCATAATATCCTCCTAAATATATTTATATTCAATATTATATTTATCTATAATACTCTTATCTTTATTTATTATACCACTAATTATATCACTTAAATTATTTGAAATTAATTCTTCAGTTAAATTATCTATTTCAACAGAAAACTTTATATCATTTTTATCTACTATTGTAACTTTATATTCTTTAGGATTATAACCAGATTTTTTAGTTTTAAGATAAAAACTATTTATTTTTTTAGTAATAGTTCCTAATTCATGATTATCTATTGTTAATTCTGTTTCTATATTATATATAGGTAAAGATTCAATTTCATTATTAATTATTTTTTCATAGATAGTATTAGGATATTTATCTAAACTTTTAGTAAATTTTAAATTACTATTTTTAAATTCTTTTTTATATTTATTTTCAGTATATGTATATAAGCTTTTTCCTTCTAAATAATCTTTTTTATAAGTGTTTGTTATCTTTTTATTTTTATAAATTACATAGAAATATAGTTTTTTATTCTTACTATTATTTAGCTTAATCTTATAACTTCTATCATCTAATATATATTTTATTTTACCTATATCTAGATTTATTTTTTCTTTAGCAAATTCTTTATCAATATAATTATTTAGTTTTTCTTCTACTTTAGGAGTTAGTATTTCATATTTTTTTTCGTTTAATATAATATAAGAAAAAACACCAATTACTATTATAAAAAACATACCCATTTGTAGAACTAGTTTATTCTTTTCATCCATATTCTTCACCACTTATATTTTATCTAAGAAAAAAATAAAAAGCAACTAGTTTAGTCGCTTTGATGTGAACACAGCAAGTATTCAATAATATAGTGATACTTTTTACATTAATTTATACAATGAATGAGTTTTTTCTTGTATTTATATTAGTAAAATAGTAGAATTATATTAGTATAGAGATGAGTGGAGGTATAAAATGGGAACAACAATAAATAAAGTTTCACAAGCAAAAAAAGATACTACAACACTTGGAAAGCAAATGAATCAATTTGCAACAAATATTGCTAATACTAGTAATTATTTAAAGCAGATGATGAATGGTGATAGCCAAAATGCTTATTGGGATGGTAAA
>CACZTK010000034.1 GCA_902784095.1 uncultured Erysipelotrichaceae bacterium
AGCAAGATATGAAGGATATGAAGAAGGATTTGAATTAGGACAAAAAAAGGGAAAAGAAGTAGGAATGCTTCAAGGAATTGAGCAAGGTTCATTATCTAAAGCTAAAGAAATAGCAAAATCTTTATTTCAAGAAAAAGTAAACATTAATATTATTTCTAAAACGACAGGTTTATCGATAGAAGAATTAGAAGAGATAAGAAAATATGTGTAAAAAAAATTCTACATTTAGTAGAATTTTATATATCAGTAGGTATCAAATAGATACCTACTTTTAAATTTCTTAAAACAAAATAAATAATTATAATAGAAAATAAAAGTATTAGTTGAGTTTTTGTTATTTTAATTAATCTTTTATTCTTAATATAGTATATAATATCAATTATTATATAAATAGGTAACAATATAAGTAAAAGTATAAACATTAATGGATTATATCTAAAAGCCTGATATATATCTAATTTTAATAATGATTTAAACATTCTGGTTGCACCGCAACCAGGGCAATAGATATTAAATAGTTTTCTAAATGGACATTCATAATTAATATAGTCTAAAAAGAAAATAAAACTTATTGATAATAAAATAGCTATAATAATTATAGCTATATTTATTTTATTTAATTTCATAAATTAATTAAATATTTGAAACTTCTTCAGCAAAGCTTGCGAACATTCCTGTTACCATTAATAGTATGAATAGAACCATTACGATACAAGAAATAACTATACCAGCAATTGCTAAACCTTTTCCATTACCATTTTTACTCTTAGCTTGAACAAGACCAACTATAGAGAAAATTAAACTTAACCAGTTAAGTGAACCACAACATAAGAAGAATGAAACTAATGAAATAACAAAACCTGCTACAGCCATACCATTACTTTCACTTTGAGTATTAACAGTAACATTAACAGGAGCTGCATTTCCATTATTTACATTTCCTACAGTTGCACCACAACTAGTACAGAATTTTCCATCATTTGCTAATTCGTTACCACAATTAGGACAAAACTTACTCATAAAAACACCTCTTTCTTAGGGTAATTGTATTATAAAATAAGAATTTTGTCAATTTATGTTTATTATTTTTGTAAGATATTTCCAGCTTCACATCTATTCCCCCAAGAATCAATAATCTCATCGTTTTTCTTTACATAAACTATCTCACAATTATTTGGACATTTTCCACAATATGTGCTTTTAGTTTTAAAGGTAAAATTAGTGATATCAAAACTAAAATCAATTTTCTTTTCTTTTTTAGAAAGAATAGCAACACCTAAGGCTCCCATTAAATGTCCATCTTCATCAGTTATTATTTTAGTATTTAGAATATCTTCAAATGATTTTTTTACACCGATATTTTTACTGACTCCTCCTTGAAAAATAATAGGGTCTTTTAGTTTTTTACCTTTAGCAACATTATTAATATAGTTTAGGGCAATACTTTTACATAGACCAGCAATTATATCATTTTTATTACATCCCATTTGTGCTTTGTGAACTAAATCACTTTCTGCAAATACTGTGCATCTAGCAGCTATGGGAGTAGGGTTATTGCTAGTTAAGGCAATATTACCAAAATCTTCTACATCAATTCCTAATCTTTTGGCTTGACTTGATAAGAATGCACCAGTTCCAGCAGCACATAACGTGTTCATTGCATAATCAACAACAATACCATCTTCAATTAAAATAATCTTAGAATCTTGTCCTCCAATTTCTATAATTGTTTTTATATCAGGATATTTAGAAAGAGTACCTATTGCATGAGCTGTAATTTCATTCTTTATGATATTTGCATTTAGAATACTACCAATTAGTTTTCTAGCAGAACCAGTTGTTCCAACTCCAACTATTTTAATATTTTTATCAACAATATCTTTAAAGTAATTAATTATGTTATTAACTGCTTCAATTGGATTTCCTTCAGTCCATAGATATTTACTATATAAAATATTATTATCTTCATCAATGATAACAGCTTTAGTAGAAATTGAACCTATATCTACACCTAGATATGCTTTTTTCATTTTTTCTCCTTTCTATATTTAATAAGATCATAAAAAGCTTCAAGTCTTGTATTCATACCTTCAACAGATGTATTAGCATCAAATGAAAAGAAAATAATTGGTATATTTCTTTCACTAGCGACCTTCTTTATTATTGGTATTGCTCCAATTTCAGGAGTACAACCAAAAGGTTTAGTATGAATAATTCCATCATATTTCTTAGATAGTTTTATAGTTCTATATACATTATCTAATCCATCAGCACCGAGTGTATATTTGCAATACTTCTTACAAACTCTAAGCATATGTTTAGTTGTTAATCCTTTAAAGAATAATAAATAAGATAGATCAGTAAATCTTTTAATCTCAATATTCATATTTGCTAACTTTTCTTCTAATAAATAACTACTATTAGTTTCCATAGAAGTATATAACTCACCAATAATTCCTACTTTTAAACAGTTTTTTGGTTTAGATATCTTTATCTTTTTAAACTTTCTTCTATATTTAAAATACTTTATGGATAGAGAAATTAGATTATTACACTTAGAATATTCACTAAACATAGATTTTTGTAATTTTGTAAAATCATTTTTATCTTTAGCAAAACCAATATTTTTTCTTATAATTACATCTATTTTATCCATATAATAGATGTAGAAAAAAGTAATAATAAAAGTATGAATAAACTTAAAGAAAGATAGTTTTTTATTTAAATTTTTAAATATATGATATAACTCAATTACATGTATTTTATCTTGTGATACTATTTTTATAAATTTAAAATCATATCCTAAGTCTTTTAAAATTTGTTCTTGAACTTCAGCATAATATCTATATCTACAACCACCACCTGCTTGAAATAAAATATCTGCACCATTTTCTAAAGTTTCAATAAAATTACCTAAATTATATTTGAATGGTATACATACATCAGTAGGGGAATACTTTTCTCCTAATTCTAGTGTCTTTTTTGTAATAGGAGGGGCTTCTATAACTTCTTCATTTGTTAGTTTTTCTAATAAGTATTTTATGGGATGATAATAATTACCTAGATGTGGAAAACTAATGATTTGTTTCATATAATTTCTCCTTTTGTTTCAATATGTCAAAAAAACTTTCTAATCTTGTAATAAGACCAATGTCACTATTTAAATCTTCAAATAATAAAGTTAATATAGGTATATTTTTAACTTTTCTAGAAACTAAGTCATTAGTTAAAGAATCAGGTCCACATGGAAAAGAAGATAAGATAATAATTCCATCAACTTTATTTTTATAGTAATTAATACTAGCCATAACTTCTTTACTATGAGTCCAATATAAATCTGTAGAAAGTTTTATACATTCACTATCTATTAATTTATGTGGAATTCTATCACTATATATGATTGTTATTCCTAAACTTTCTAAGTAATTAATTACATTACATCCAATTAGTTCATCATATAGATTATATGGATGTCCCGCTAGTAGTATCTTTAATCCTTTATTATTTAGAAGTTCTTTTTGCTTCTTTTCTTTTTCTTTTCTAATTTCTAAACTTTTCTTTTTTGCAAATTTATAAGCTTTGTAACTTTTTATATAAGGTATTCCTAGAGTTCTACCCATCTTCAAAAATCCCAATAATTCAGATTCTCTTTGTTTTAAATCAACATTATAGTTAATAGTATTAATGTCTTTATAAGTATTATTAACTAAATCATATAAACAACTAAAATTAGTACAAACACCTTCATTTTCTTTTACACAAAATAATCTTGGTACTAGAACATAATCACATTTATCTTTTATTGAATCTAAATGTCCTAAGAATAATTTTAATGCTAGACATGATTCATCTAAAGCGTATTTTTCTCCAGTTCTTATAATTTCTTTGTTTGTATTTTTACTAATTACAATATCAAAATCTAAATACTTAAAATAATAAATCCATAAATCTTTATAGTAGTAATATAAAAGAGATTTTATAATTCCTATTTTTTTCTTCATAAATTCCTCCGGTATAATGATATGTGTATAACTATGTAAAGATTAATTAATTTTTTCGACAAATTAAGATAATATGAGTTATAATCATAATAGGGTGGGATAATATGAAGAAGATTATCATAGTTGTTGGACTTATATTTTTGTCAATAACTAATGTTAATGCAGAAATTGTTAGTGTAAAATTAAAGAAATGTGTTGATGGTGATACGGCTAGATTTATTATAGATAATGAGGTTAAATCAACTAGATTTTTAGCTATAAATACTCCAGAAATAAAACATGGTAAAAAGAAGGCAGAACCTTATGGTAATGAAGCAAGTAAATATACTTGTAAAAGATTAAAAGATGCTAAAGAAATAAAGATAGAATATGATGATAATGCTGATAAGACGGATAAATATGGAAGAGTACTTGGTTGGATATTTGTAGATGATGAGTTGTTACAAGAAGACTTAGTAAAGAATGGATATGCAGAAGTTAAATATTTATATGGAGACTATAAGTATACAAAAGAACTACAAGAACTAGAGAAAAAAGCAAAAAAAGATAAACTTAATATGTGGAGTGATGATACTTACAAAGAAGAAGATGAAGAAGAACTAGATGGATTATTAGAACAATTAATAGATGATTTATTTAAATTTATTAGTAAAAAAATAAAATCTATGCTATAATATCAAAGAAAAGGACTGGTTATATGAGTAATAATAATCAAATAGTAATTTCAAAGTCTACATTATTTAAGATATTAGGAATTACAGTAGGATTCATCTTATTAATATTATTAGCGTTTGTAGCATCAAACAAAACAGAAAATTATAAAGAACAAACAGAAGAAGAAAAACAAAGTGATGACGATTTATATGAAGAAGCCGTCAAAAATTCTGCTGAAGTAAAGGATAAAGAAAGAAAAGAGCCAAATCAAATAAGTGTAGATGAATATCTTGAATTATATAATTCAAGTGGAAAAAAGATAGTGTTATTTTCAAGACCAACTTGTCACTATTGTCAGATAGCAACACCAATTCTAGAAAATATTATATATGAATATAAAGTAGATATTAATTATATTAATACTGATGAACTTGGTGATGATGGAAGTGCTGAGATAGTTAAATCTGACGATTACTTTAGTGAAGGATATGGAACACCACTATTATTAGTAGTTGGTGATGGTGAAATAAAAGATAAGATAGAAGGATTGACTAGTAAAAAAGGTTATCTAGATTTCTTAAAAAAATATGAGTTTGTGAGGTAGTGTTATGGAAACTGTTTATAAGAAAGTATTGGATTTTAAAAGAAAATATCCTATGACAGTAGGATGGAGATTAAGAAAAAACTCTGCTATTGTGGAAAAACACCTTAATCCTGGTGAAAAGGTTATTTATGTATTTTGTGCACAAAAGAATGATAATCCATTAGATTTTTTATCTACTGCTGTAGTAGCTTTAACTAACAAAAGAATTTTAATAGGAAGAAAAAGAGTAGTTCTTGGTTATTTCTTAGATTCAATAACTCCAGATATGTTTAATGATTTAAAAGTATTAAGTGGAATTATTTGGGGAAAAATTTATATTGATACTATAAAAGAATTTGTAACACTTTCTAATATATCAAAAGGAGCATTAAGTGAAATAGAAACAGAAATATCAGCATATATGATGGAAGAAAAGAAAAAATATCCTTTACGTGAAAATAGTAAAAATAGACTATAAAAAGTCTATTTTTTTTGATATAATCAATTATAAGGTGATAATATGAAAAAGATGATTAAAATAGTTATAGCTTTAGGAATTTTATTTTTGCTATATCAGTTTTTTATAATTTTTTTGGTAAGTAATCATAAGACTAAATATTCTATAAAGACAGATGATGATTCTTATATGGTTGATGAGCAATATAAAAAACATGGTAAGTTTAATATGTATTATTTGAAAATAGAAGACAAAGATAAAAATTCTTTTGTAGCAACATATGATGTAGGATACAATCGCCAATCAGAAATTGTAAAAGATATAAGATCATATAAAGATGGAAACCTATATTGTATAGCACCAGTATTAAAAGATAAATATATTAAGCATATTAGTTGTAAACTTGGACAAGATCAAGTTAGTGTATCATACTTACATCAAATAGGAAATAATAGTATAGATGATTTCATAGCAATACTAAAAACGCAAGAATATAATGTTTATAATGAATTAGATATAAATAATAGTATTGTTAAAGCAGAAAATAATGTTTCAATATATGGAAATTTAGATGAAAAATTATATCTTACAGTATGGGGATATAAGGGTGTTTATGTTTTAAATGGAGGACACGTCAAATATAGTGATTTTCTTAATCATGATATATACTCCAATGAATATGGTATTTTATGTGGAAAGTATTATGTAGTATTATCCGCACAAGAAGGAACTACTATTGGTTCGTTCTATGTTGTTAATATCAAAGAGGGTGGAAAAGTTCAAAAAGATATTGATTATTCAATATCTAAAAATACTTATATTAATGGAATTTATAATAATAAGGTATATATAACAGATATTGATAACAAAGTACAATATGCAATTAATCCAATGACAGAGCGTATTGAAGAAGTAGGAAGTGGAAGTGATGCTCGCTATTATGATGGTAAAACTTTACAAAAAGTTTCTATTACTTCATTAACAAAAGAAAAAAAATATTTTGTGAAAAAAGCAATTTCACAAAAATTAATAAATGCAAATGGTAATCATAATTACATAGAGTCATATGGTAACAATTATTATCAAGAAGGAAATAATGTTTATCAAGTAGTAGGAAAATACTATGATAATAAAGTTTTACTATTTACTTTTATTGATTTTAAAGAATTACGTGTTTTAAATAATAATGTCTTTGGTATGGTCGGAGATAATGTCTATGTTTATAATGATGAGACAGGACTTAAGAAGGCAGTTAATTATAGAGAATTTATTTATAATTACAAGAACATGTATGATGTTTTTATAGATAATAAGTAGAGTTATTAATATTAAGTATAAAAAATCTCTTTTTAAAAGAGATTTTTTAAATTTATAAATAAAAAAACTTCTAAGAAGTCTTTGTATACATATGGAGCGGATGAGGGAAATCGAATCCCCGTCACAGCCTTGGCAAGGCCGTATTCTAACCACTAAACTACATCCGCAAAAAAAATGGAGGGGCCTGACGGATTTGAACCGACGATCAGGGTGTTGCAGACCCACGCCTTACCACTTGGCTAAAGCCCCATA
>CACZTK010000035.1 GCA_902784095.1 uncultured Erysipelotrichaceae bacterium
AATAGTAGGGTTTCCTGGAGAAACAGAAGAAGATTTTAAAGAAACATTAGATGTTTGTGAATACTGTAAATTTGATAATGCTTTTACATTTATATTTTCTGCTAGAGAAAACACTCCTGCTGCTAAATTAAAAGATAATACAACGATTGAAGAAAAAGAAGAAAGATTACAAAGATTAAATAATGTTGTAAACAAATATTTCTTAGAAAATAATGAAAAATTAATTGGAAAAACTGTGAAAGTTCTATTAGAAGGAACATCAGAAAAAAAGAATATGTACTATGGTTATACTGATACAAATAAATTAATTAATTTTACAGGAAGTGGAAAAAATATTGGTGATATAGTAGATGTAGAAGTTACTAGTGCAAAAACATGGAGTATAGATGGAAAACTTAAATAATAGTATAGATGAATTGATAGATTCTATTACTAATAGTAAAGAATATAATAATGTCATTAATATAAAGAAAAAGATGAATGATAATGATGAATTATTAAAATTGATTAGTGATGTCAAAAATCTACAAAAAAAGTATATAAAAAGTAATTATGATGGAACTATAAAGCAAGAATTAGAAGAAAAAGAAAAAATTTTAAATGAAATACCAATATACATAGAGTATAATGAGAACTTAAAAATAGTTAATGAGATGATTAGCGTAGTAACTGAAAATTTAAATGAATATTTTTATAAAAAATTAAATAGTGATTAGAAAAATCACTTTTTTATTGATTAATTATTGTTAAAAAAAAGAATTAGTAATATAATAAATTAGAGAAGAAGAGTGGGTGCTTATGGGAAATAAAAAGGTTAAAAAGCGTTTTAAAAAAGAAAAAAATGTTTCTGAAAAAATAGTAACAGCACTAGTTATTTTTATTGCTATTAGTTTTGGTGTTTTAATGGTAGCTTTATATTTTAAAAGTAATATTGAAAAAGCAATAAACAAAAACTATAGTGATGTTGTTATAACTAGTAGAAAAACAAAACTATATAATAAAAATAAAAAAGTTATAGGATCTGTTAATAAAGGTTACTCTTTTAATTTAACTAAGATAAAAAAATTATCTACTAAAAATCAATATTTTAATATTAAAGATACTGATTATTATCTATATTATAAAGATGTAAAGACAAGCACTAAAAAAGAAGAAGATGATGATAACCATTATTTAGTATTTAATAAAAATATAAAGACTAAAAAGAAAACAAAGTTTTATAATGACAACAAACTAGCAATTTCTATAGATAGAGGTGTTAATTTACCAATTGAATATATGGATGAAAAGCATTATTATGTAAAATATTTAGATAATGTTTTACAAGTAAAAAAAGAAAAAAATGTAGAAGTTGTTGATAATAAAAATACTGAAGAAAAAGAATCTTTATATATAAGTGTATTACATTTTAATGCAATTTATAACGATGAACAATGTAAGGATAATACTTGTATAAAAATAGATAAAGTAAATGAATATACTAAATATTTGAAAGATAATGGTTATTATTCAATTAGTATTGATCAATATAAATCATATTTAGATAAAAATATTAGATTAAAAGAAAAAGCAATTCTTTTAACTACTGTTAATGATAATGAAACATTAAAAAAATATAATGAAGAAAGTGAATATAAAATAGAGTTATTAACAGATAAAACAGGGCTTAAGTTTAATGATTCAAATAATAAATCTACTAAAGATAGTAATAAAGATAATATAGATAGATATTTAATTAAGAATAATACAAGTGATGATGAATTTAAAAGAATGGTTGCTGGTGAAGAAGTAAAAGAAGTAGTTATAGTTAGAAATCCTCAACAATCAATACCAGTAATCAATTATCATTTCTTCTATGATGGAACTAAAGAAGCTTGTACAGAAAATATTTGCCTTGATATTGTTAATTTTAGACAACAGTTAGATTATTTAAGAGATAATGGTTATAAGACACTTACAATGGATGAATTTACTAAATGGATGTATGGACAAATTGAATTACCAGAAAAGAGTGTATTATTAACAATAGATGATGGTGCTTTTGGTACTGGTAAACATAATGGTAATCATTTGATTCCAATCCTAGAAGAATATAAAATGCATGCAACACTATTTTTAATTGCAGGATGGTGGGATGTTGAAAACTATCGCTCTAAGTATTTAGATATTCAATCACATACATTTGATATGCATCAAGCAGGAAGTTGTGGAAGTGGACAAGTAGTATGTGCATCAAAAGAAGAATTGATGACAGATTTAAAGAAATCATTAGAAATTGTTGATAATAACAATTCATTCTGTTTCCCATTTTATAGTTATAGTGATGCTTCAGTAGAAACAGTAAAAGAAGCAGGATTTAAGTTAGCATTTATTGGTGGAAATAGAAAAGCAAAAAGAACAGATAATAAATATTTGATTCCTAGATATCCAATATATAAAGGAACAAGTTTACAACAATTTATTAATATGGTTAGTTAAGATAGATATATTCTATCTTTTTCTTTGCAATTTTTCTAAAAATATGGTATAATATAGCCTGATTTTAGGGGGTTACTATATGAATAAATTGAAAAAACAATTATTGATTCTTTCACTAGCGTTAAATTCAACACTTGTAGGATGTGGTGTTAGTAAAGAACCTACAGGTACAGGTATCACTGCAGAAATAGATAGAGTCGATGATTTTGGTAATACAGAAGAAACATATGATCCAACACCTGCTAGTATACCAAGTACCTATTATAATAAGGATATAAATGAAACTACAACTATTGGTGATTTAAATTCATTACATAGTTTAGAAATATTACCTAGTGATTCATCATCTATATTTTGGTTAAGTAATTGTAAGAATTTAAGAAGTATTGATATTGATTTATCTAAATGTAGTTATGATGAATGGAATCAAATATGCTATGATTTAGAAAAAATAGATTTTAGTGGATTTGAAAAACTAGAAACTGCATATATTTATACTTACTTAGATGGATCAGCAAATACATTCAATGAAGAAAATTTTGGCTTTTTAAGAAGAATACCTAATTTAAAGAACATAACTATTATAACTAATTGGATAGATAGTAGTTTTATAGAAACATTTAATAATTTAGAAGAATTACAAATATATTCATCTTGTGCAAATTTAAATATTGATTATAGTAAACTTCCTAATTTAAAAAGATTAGATTTATCAGGATATGAGCCATATACACTAGCAATGGATTTAACTAATTCTGATTTAGAAACATTAGATAATAATGGAGTAGAAGTAGTATTTAGAGATAATAATACTCGTTCTAAATTATTAGAAATTAATAATAAGTTAGATTTGATGATTGATGATATAGATATAAAGAGTGATGATACAGATATAGAAAAATTAAGAAAGATATCTATATATATCACTGATAATTTAGAATATGATAAAGATACAGCCATGGCTATTGGTGATGGTGAGGATGTTGGAGGAGATTATTTTTATCAAGATGGTTTCTTATATGGAGCTTTAGAAGAAAAAAGTCAAGTTTGTGGAAATTATTCAGCATTACTTCATGCCTTAGGAAAAAGAGTTGGTTTAGAAGTCTATGATGTTTCTTCAATTAATCATGCGTGGAATTTTGTAAAATTAAATGATGATTATTATGTAGTTGATTTGACATATATAGATTATGATAAATCTGCAATAGAATTATTAAAAAACAATCAAATAGATAATTTAGCATATTACTTAAAAACTTTAGATCAAGAAAAAGAAACAGACTTAAATCATTTAACAGTAGATGTTCCAGAAGAAGTTATTAAAAAGAATAAAGTTTATGAAAAAAAATATAAAACAATTATTAATAATGAAAATTAGTGCTTTTAGGCACTTTTTTTATTTTTAAGCATAAACTTAAATAGAGGAGGAGTAATATGTCTAATTATAGAGAAATTGTTACTAAAGCTGTAATTGGTAAAGGAAAGAAAACTTTTACTACAACAAATAAAAAAAGTGTAGAGAATAAGCCAACTACTATTTTAGGTTGTTGGGTAATAAATCATCAATTTAAAGGAGAAAAACAAAATAATTCTGTTACGATAAATGGAAGTTATGATGTTAATATTTGGTATTCATATGATAATGATACTAAAACTGATGTATTAAAAGAAACTAATACTTATAAAGAGGTTGTAAACATAAGAGCAAGAGAGAATAATAGTGATGTTCCAGAAGAAATTATTGTAAGAAGTTTAAAACAGCCTAATTGTATAAAAGTAGATATAGAAGGAAATGATATAGTTTACACTATTGAAAAAGAACTTGGAATTGAACTTGTAGGAGATACAAAAGTAAAAATACTTACTAATGATGAAGAAGATCCTTGGGATGAGATAATTGACGAAAAAGACTTAGATAAAAAAATAGATGAAGAAGTAAAAGAAGATTTTATTAATGATAAAGAAATAGTATAAGTGTTATCAAAAAAAGGTTGACAGCAATTAATAAGTATTATATAATAATAAGCGATGAAGAAAGGAAGGTGCTATAAATGGCAGTAAAATTAAGATTAACAAGAATGGGAGCAAAAAAACATCCAACATACAGAATTGTTGCTACTGATTCAAGAAGAAGTCGTGATGGACAATACTTAGAATTAATTGGAACTTATAATCCAGTTGGTGAATCAAGTGTTAAAATCAATGAAGAAATCGCTTTAAAATGGTTAAATAATGGAGCTATTCCAACAGATACAGTTAGAAGTTTATTTAGTAAAGCTGGTATCATGAAAAAGTTTGCAGAAGCTAAAGATAAGAAGGTAAAGTAATATGGATTTAGTATCTTTAACAGAAAAAATAGTTAAGTCTATTGTAAAAGATGAAGATTCTGTTAGTGTAAAAGAATTTCCAACAGAAGATGAAAATACTATATTAATTCAAGTAATGGTTAGTGAAGAAGATATGGGTAGAGTAATTGGTAAGTCTGGAAGAACTTCTAATGCTATTAGAACTTTAGTACAAGCAAGTAGCTCATTAAAAGAAAATAAATATGTAAAGATTGATATTGATAAGTTTTAATTATAGGCAACTTTTGTTGCTTTTTTTTTCTTTTGATATTATACTTATTATAGTTTGGGAAGGTGAAAAATATGAAAGAGAGAGTTCTTAGTGCGATTGTTATGGCAATAATTTGTATACCAATTTTAATAATAGGAAAAGAATTATTTTCATACTCAGTAGCAATACTTTCAGTTATAGGTTTATATGAATTATTAACAATGAGAGAAACAAAAAAAGAATTTCCATTTATATTGAAGATATTTGCATATATTTTAGTTGTATTCTTTTCTTTGAGAAATTCTTCATCAATAGAATTTATTACAACACTTGATTATAGAGTAATGGCATTTATAATGTTTGTATTCTTTATGCCTATGGTATTTATTAATAATAGTAAAAAATATAATATAAATGATGCATTGTTTTTAACAGGATCCATACTTTTTATTGGATTAAGTTTCAATTTAATAATAATTACTCGTAATTATGACATATCATATATTGTATACTTATTATTAACAACAATGGTTACTGATACTTATGCTTATTTTACTGGAAGATTAATTGGAAAAAATCCACTTGCTAAAGAAATATCACCAAATAAAACAATTGAAGGAAGTTTTGGTGGACTATTTATGGGAACTATTATTGCATCAATATTTTATCATATAGCAATAAATCCACAATTATCATTTATATATTTAATTCCAATTACTTTGATACTAGCAACAGTTGGTCAAATTGGAGACTTGGTATTTTCAGCAATTAAAAGATATTATGGTAAAAAAGATTATTCAAATTTAATACCTGGACATGGAGGTATATTAGATAGATTTGATAGTATCATCTTTGTTATTCTAGCATCTGTTATATTTTTAGGAATTATATAGGAGGATTTATGACAATATTAATATTTATATTAGTTCTTGGTACAATAGTTTTTGTACATGAATTTGGACATTTTATTTTTGCAAAATTGATGGGTGTATATGTATATGAATTTGCTATAGGAATGGGTCCTAAATTATTTGGATTTAAAGGAAAAGAAACAGAGTATTGTTTAAGGCTTATTCCAATAGGAGGTTTTTGTTCACTAGCAGGAGAAGAAGTAGATGAAACAAAAATTAAAGTACCAAAAAAGAGAAGATTACAAGATAAGAAACCATGGCAAAGATTCTTAATAATGTTCTTTGGACCTGGATTTAACTTTATATTTGCAGTACTTGTATTATTCTTTATAGCTTTATTTAATGGGTATATTGATTATGAACCAATTATCGGAAAAGTTGAAAAAGATTTTCCTGCGTATGAAGTTGGTTTAGAAAAAGGGGATAGAGTACTAGAAGTTAATGAAAAAAGAATTAAAACTACTGATGATTTATCAATTTATTTAGCTATTGCTAATAAGAAAAAGGAAACAAAGATAACTGTTAAGAAAAAAGATGGAAGTACAAAAAGCTATTCATTAAAACCAAAAAAAGTTACAGAGGATGGAGAAATAACATATAGATATGGTATTGGAATGAATACAAAGAAAAAATATGGATTTATTAATTCAGTAAAATATACTTTTGTAAAAACAAATGCTTTATTTAGACAAATGTTTATAACACTTGGTAGTCTATTTACTGGAGGAGTAAAAGTAAATCAATTAGCAGGACCTATTGGAATATACTCAATAGTAGGTGAACAAAGTAAACAAGGATTTGCTAGCATATTATATTTGATGGCATTTTTAAGTATAAATGTAGGATTTATTAATCTAGTACCATTACCTGCTTTTGATGGTGGACACATCTTATTTATTATAATTGAAAAGATAAAAGGTTCACCTGTGTCAACAAAAACAGAGAATATGATTCATACAATAGGATTAGCTTTACTTATGTTATTGATGATATATATAACATTTAATGATATTATTAGATTATTTAAGTAAAAAAAATTGATATTTGAAGAAATGCTTTAAGCATTTTTTTCTTTTATAAAAAAATAAAATAAGGTATAATTATTATAAGGAGGTTAAGGATGGAACTTAATAATTTAAATGACAAACAAAAAGAAGCTGTATTATACAATGACGGCCCCCTTTTAATTTTAGCAGGAGCAGGTTCAGGAAAAACAAGAGTATTAACTACGAAGGTAGCATATTTAATAGAAAATATGAGTGTTTCACCATATGAGATACTAGCAATTACATTTACTAATAAAGCAGCAAAAGAAATGAAAGATAGATTGGATTTAATGATTGGGTCTACAGCAAAAAACATTCAAGTATCTACATTTCATAGTTTTGGACTTAAATTACTTAGGGAAAACTGTGATGTTTTAGGCTATGATAGAAACTTTGTTATTATGGATAGTGATGATTCATTAACTGTAGTTAAAAAAATATTAAAAGAATTTGATTATGATCCAAAAATATATAATCCTCGTGGTATAAGAAATAAAATAAGTAGTTGTAAGAATGAACTTATTATGCCAAGAGATTATGAAAAGTATGCAGTTAGTGAATATGAAAAAGTTGTTTTAAAAATATATGAAAAATATGAAGAAAAATTAAGAAGAAATAATTCAGTTGATTTTGATGATTTATTAATTTTACCTATAAGATTATTTAGAGAAAATCCTAGTATTTTAGAAAGATATCAAGATAGATTTAGATATGTTTTAATAGATGAGTATCAAGATACTAATGAAGCTCAATATATATTAACTAAAATGATTAGTAGTAAATATCGAAATATTACTTGTGTAGGAGATGATTCTCAAAGTATCTATAGTTTTAGAGGAGCTAATTATAAGAATATTTTAAACTTTGAAAAAGATTATAAAGATGCTAAAACTATTCTATTGGAACAAAATTATCGTTCTACTAAAAATATTTTAAATGCTGCAAATGGTGTTATAAAAAATAATAATGCTAGAAAAGATAAAAATCTATGGACTTCTAATCCTGAGGGAGAAAAGATTAAATATTATAGAGCATATAACGAAAGAGATGAAGCTCAATATGCAATAAGAAAGATAAAAGAATTATCTGTTAGAAATGTTGATTATCAAGATATTGCAATTCTTTATCGTACTAATGCTCAATCACGTATATTAGAAGAAGAAATGCTAAAGGAAAATATTCCTTATCGTGTAATTGGAAGTTTTTATTTCTATAGTAGAAAAGAAATAAAAGATTTAATTGCGTATTTAAGACTTATTCATAATCCTAAGGATAATGTTAGCTTACTTAGAGTTATTAATACTCCTAAACGAGGAATTGGACTAAAGAGTATTGAAAACTTAACAGCTAAAGCTGATTCTCTTGGAATAAGTATTTATGAAGCAATTGATTCAGGAAAAGAATTAGCTTTTAAAGAAATAATAGAAAAATTAAGGGAAATATCAAATGAATTAACTTTAACAGAATTAATTGACAAAGTATTAGATTCATCTGGTTTAAGAAATGAACTAGAAACAGAAAAGACTTTAGATAGTGAAATAAGATTAGAAAACTTAGAAGAGTTTAAATCAATTACTAAATCATTTGAAGAAAGAGAAGGATTAATTTCTTTAGAAGATTTCTTACTTGAAATAAGTTTGATTAGCGACGTTGAAGAATATAAAGATGATAATAATAGAGTTAGTTTAATGACAATTCACTCTGTAAAGGGATTGGAATTTGATTATGTATTTGTAGTAGGATTAGAAGAAGGAATATTTCCACATCTTAATTCATTAATGGAAAATAGTGAATTAGAAGAAGAAAGAAGACTTTGTTATGTTGCTATAACAAGGGCAAAGAAAGAATTGCATTTTGTAAATACTAAAAGAAGAACACTATTTGGTAAAGATCAAGTTAATCCACCAAGTAGATTTATATCAGAAGTAGATAGTGATTTGATTGAAAGCAATGTAGAAAAAGAAATCAAGGAAGAAGTAAAAATCAATAAGAATGAAATGTTTAGAGATGAAGAAGTAGATTATAATGTTGGTGACTATGTATATCATGAAACTTTTGGGGCTGGAAAAGTAGTAGAAGTTACTAATACCTTAGTTAGTGTTGCATTCAAGCATCCTATAGGTATTAGAAAGCTAATGAAAAATCATAAAAAGTTATCGAAGGTGTAATGAATGGAAAAGAAAGAAAATTATGTAGCAACTTACATTGTATGTAATCATAATGATGAGTTAGAAGCATATGATGTATATAAAAAAGAATATGGAAATTGTATATTAAAAGAAACAAAGAAAGAAAGTATTGAAATATTCTTAGACCATAAGCCAAATATTATTGATTTATTAGAACAGGGTAATTTGATGCAAATATCTTCCTGTTATTTAGGAGTTAAAATTCAGTTAGGAATGCTTTCTAAGAAATTTAAGACAGATATGCCAATATTTAAAACTTTTTTTGAAGAAATAGGGGATGACGTTTTTAAAATACTTGAAAAATTGGACAATAGGATAGGTAGTGTGGTATACTCTAATAAACTAAGTTATCAAAAAGTAATAGGAGGAAATTATGGACAACGATTTAACATTAGTAATATTAGCCGCAGGAATGGGTAGTAGATTTGGTGGCTTAAAACAAATAGAAGGAATAGGACCAAATGATGAATTCATTATTGATTATTCAGTGTATGATGCTATCGAGGCAGGCTTTAATAAAATAGTTTTTATAATAAAAGAAGAAAACTATGAAATATTTAAGGAAACAATAGGTAAGAGAGTGGAACCTTACATAAAAGTAGAATATGCCTTTCAAAAAAATGACAACTTAAAAGAGTTTAATGTTCCAGAAGATAGGGTTAAACCATTTGGAACAGCACATGCACTACTTTGTGCAAAAGATTATATAAATGAAAAGTTTGCTATTATTTCAGCAGATGATTTTTATGGGAAAGATGCTTTTAAAAAGTGTGCAGAATATTTAAAAGATAATGATGATTTTTGTGTAATCGGATATAAAGTAGGTGAAACATTATCAGATAAAGGTGCTGTAAAACGTGGCATTTGTATGGAAAAGAATGGTTATCTTACAGATGTAATTGAAAGTAAGGTAGAACGTTCAGGTAATGTTGTAAAATGTGAACCATTAAATGGAAATCCAACATTAATTGTAAATACTGATCATCCAGTTTCAATGATTATGTTTGGACTTACACCAGCAATTTTTTCAATAATTGAAAATCAAATGGTAGAATTTTTCGATGCTAATAAGGAAGACTTATCAACATGTGAGTTCTTGATACCAGATGTTTTAGATAAAGCTATTAAAAAAGGAGATGCAAGAATTAAAGTTGTTCCAACAATTGCAAAATGGCATGGAATTACTTATCGTGAAGATTTAGATAATATGAAATCTGCTATTAATTTATTAATTGAACAAGGAGACTATAAAACAAATCTTTGGGAACAAGATAAATCAAAGGTGAATGTTTATGAAAGAAAATAATGTATATTATAGAATGTTTCTATGGTTATTTGTAGGACTTCTTATTACATTTATATCAGGATACTCATTGTCATTAAATAAAGAATTATTATATAGTATTCTAAGAATAGGTCTAATTCCAATAATTGTTATTGAAATCTTAATCGCAATATTTATGGGATTTAGAATTAAAAAGATGAATCCTATAGTAGCAAAAATATGTTATATAATATATTCGATAACAACAGGAATAACATTTGGAACAATATTTTTAGAATATAAATTAGTATCTATTATGAGTATCTTTTTAGTGTCAGCAGTTATGTTTGCTTTACTTGCAATATATGGGTATACTACGAAAAAAGACTTAACTAAGTTTTCTACGATGCTTTTAGTGGCATTAATATCTGTAATAATTGTTTCAATCTTAAATATATTAGTGTTTAAAAGCACTACATTAGAGTTATTATTATCAGTACTTAGTATATTTATTTTCTTAGGCTATATTGCTTATGATATGCGAAATATTAAGTATTTAATGGATAGTCTTGGTGAAGAAAAAGCATCAATATATGGAGCGTTTCAATTGTATTTAGATTTTATTAATCTATTTATTAGATTATTAGAATTATTTGGTAAAAATAAGGATTAGGTAAAGAGAGTGATACTATGGCAAAAAAATATTTTGGTTATGGATTTCAAGTGAAGAGAACAAAATGGGGACTACTTGCTTTAGCAATATTTATAACAATAATAGTTATTATTTTTACAAATTGGTATAGTGATAATAGAACTACAATTAACCAATTAGGAAATATGACATATAAGACATTCTTTGGGGTTAATGAATTTGAATCAAATGAATGTAACAAAGCATATAGAATTAACTACAAAAAAAATACTTGTGGAACACTATGTATTAATAAAATAAATAAAAACAATACATATTTAGAAGATTTAAAAAAATCAATGGAAGAAAATGGGTTTATATTTTATAATATCAGTAGTATTAAACTAGGTAATGAAAACTGGAATTATTTACAAACGAATGGAACAGATCCTATTATGAATTATTATTCAGTTAATACAGATAAAGATACATATACTATTGAGTATATAGATCAAACTAATTCAGTTAATAAAAATGTAAGAGAAAAGTGTAATAAGATAATAAATGATGTAACTGATTCTATTACGTTAAGAAATTAAACTATAATTAATATTAGTATAAAAAATGCTTTAAGCATTTTTTTCTTTTATATAAATAGTCGTTTTTTTTATTAATTTTTGATATACTATTATTAGGTGATATAAATGGTAGAAAAAAGAATTGATGAATTAATTAGAATTATAAATGAAGCAGATTATAATTATCATACATTAGATAATCCAACTATAACTGATCAAGAATATGATAAGTATTTAAGAGAGTTATTTGATTTAGAGGAAGAACATCCTGAACTTGTAAGAGAAGATTCTCCAACTAGGCATGCAGGTGGGAAAGTAATAGATGAATTCTTAAAAGTAGAACATAAGATTCCTATGATGTCTTTATCAGATGTTTTTAATGAGAGTGAATTAATTGCATTCGATGAAAGAATAAAAAAAGAAGGTATTAATCCAAAGTATATGTGTGAATTAAAAATAGATGGTCTTTCAGTATCTTTATTGTATGAAGATGGTGTTTTAGTTCGTGCAGCAACACGTGGTGATGGAGTAATAGGTGAAGATATTACACATAATGCTAAAACTATAAAAGCTATTCCTTTAAAATTAAAAGAAAAGGTAAGTATTGAAGTTCGTGGAGAAATATTCATGAATAAAAAGACACTAATAGAAGTAAATGAAGAAAGAAAAAAAGAAAATCTTCCACCATTACAAAACTGTCGTAATGCAGCCGCAGGATCAATTCGCCAATTAGATTCAAAAGTAGCTGCTAAAAGAAAACTAGATAATTTTATCTATCATTTACCTAATCCAGAAGATTTTGGAATCAAAACACATGAAGAAGCAATAGAATTCATGAAGAAATTAGGCTTTAAAACCAATCCAAATAATAGATTAGTTAATAATATGAAAGAAGTACTGGAATACATTGAACAAAAGGGTGAAGAAAGATCATCACTACCATATGATATAGATGGAGTTGTTATAAAAGTAAATAATTTAGAAGATCAAAAGCGTTTAGGCTTTACAGCAAGATATCCTAAATGGGCAACAGCTTATAAATTTCCGGCAGAGGAAGTTCTAACTAAATTAACAGATATTATTTTTACAGTTGGAAGAACAGGACAAGTTACACCAAATGCAGTATTAGATCCTGTTATAGTAGCAGGTTCAACCATAAAAAGAGCAACTCTCCATAATGAAGATTATGTCATTGCAAAAGATTTAAAAATAGGTGATATTGTTTCAATTAGAAAAGCAGGAGATGTTATTCCAGAAGTAGTAGAGGCAAAATTAGAAAGACGTACTGGATTAGAAAAAGATTTTAAGATGATAACAGAATGTCCTATGTGTGGTTCTAAATTAGTAAGAGAAGAAGACAAAGTAGATTATTTTTGTGTAAATAAAGAATGTCCAACAAGACAGATTGAAGGATTAATTCACTTTGCATCTAGAGATGCTATGAATATAGATGGTTTAGGTGACAGAATTATCGAAGATTTTTTCAACTTTGGATTTATAAAGAAAATAAGTGATATTTATAAATTAGAAAATCATCGTAAAGATTTAGTAACGTTAGAAGGATATGGTAACAAATCTATTGAAAAATTACTTGATGCAATTGATAATAGTAAGAATAATTCATTAGAAAAACTATTATTTGGATTAGGAATTCCTCATGTTGGAGAAAAAACGTCTAAGATTTTAGCAGGGCACTATAAAAATATTGATAATCTAATAAATGCAACAGTTGAAGAATTAGTATCAATACCAGATATTGGTGATATTATTGCTAAAAGTATTCATAATTTTTTCTCAAGTAATGCTAATATAGAAGAAATTGAAAGATTAAAAAAACAAAATATTAATATGAATTACTTAGGAAAAGAAACAAAAGAAAATAATAGCTTTTAAGATAAAACTTTTGTTATAACAGGAACATTAGAAAAATATAGCAGAGATGAAGCAAAAGAAATAGTTGAATTAAATGGAGGAAAAACATCTAGTTCAGTTTCTTCTAAAACATCAGTTGTTATTGTTGGAGAAAATCCAGGTAGTAAATATGATAAAGCGAAGGAACTTGGAATAGAAATTTGGAATGAAGAAGAGTTTTTAAAAAGAATTGTGTAAAATAGTAAATAAATTATTAATATAAGAATTGAAATTATTAATAAAATAAGATATACTAGTAAATATAAGATAGGTTATAAGGTGATATTATGGAAGAGAAGAAAAAGAAAACTTCATATTATTTTAAAACCACGATAGTAGTATTGCTCATTTTGACTTTAGCACTTGCAGCTACATATGCATGGTTAATGATTTCTATACAAGGTACTAAAGTAAATAAGGTAGTAGTTGGTACATTGTCATTAAAATTAAAGGATGATATTACAGAAGGAATTCATTTAGAAAATGCAACACCTGTTACTGATACTGTTGGATTAAGTTATAATCCATACACATTTACTTTAACAAATGATGGTAATATTCCTAGTAATTATGTTATATATTTGGATAATGACCCAATTACTGAAGGAACTACTAGAATGAAAGATGAATATGTAAAATATAATTTAGTTAAAAATGGTACAGCAAGTTCTAATAATTTATTATCTACAACATTACAAAATAATAGTAAAGTATTAGATTCAGGTAGATTAGAAGTTGGAATAACCAATACATATGATTTAAGATTATGGATAGATAAAGATGTGGACAATAGTGTTATGACAACAATGTTTGCTGGAAGAATTAGAGTAGAAGCAGAACAAATTAAAGAATAGTTCTGTTTTTTTTCTAAAAATATTTAAAATGTGATATAATAAGTTGGTATATGAGGAGATGTTTTCATGGAAGAAAAATTAACTAAAGAAGAAGTACTACATGTTGCTAAACTTGCTAAAATAAAGTTAAGTGATAGTGACGTAGAAAAATATCAAGTAGAATTAAAAAAATTATTAAATGAAGTAGAAAAAATTAATGATGTAGTTGGCTATGATGATGAAATATTAATAGCTCCATGGAATGATAATACTATCTTAAGAAAAGATTCTGAAGGAAAGATGTTAGAATCAAATGAAGTGTTAAAAAATGTTCCACATCATGTTGGAAATTATATAGAAGTACCAACAGTTATTGGTGAAGGGGGAGCATAAAATGAAGTATTTAGATAAATCAATTATAGAAATTAATGAATTATTAAAGAATAAAACTATCAAACCCATAGATTTAGTTAATGAAGCATTCGATAGTATTGAAAAGAATAAAGAGTTAAATGCTTATATTACTTTAAATAAAGAAAAAGCTTTAAAGGAAGCAAAAGAATTAGAAAATTTAGAGGTTGATAATATTTTATTTGGTCTTCCTATTGCGGTTAAAGATAATATTGTTACTAAAGATCTTCTAACTACATGTGGATCACATATATTAGATAACTTTATTCCTATTTACAATGCTACAGTAGTGGAAAAATTAAAAGAAAAGCATATGATTATAATTGGAAAAACTAATATGGATGAGTTTGCAATGGGATCATCTAGTCGTACTAGTTATTTTGGTGCGCCAAGAAATCCATGGAATAAAAATAAAATATCAGGAGGTTCATCTGGAGGTTCTGCAACAACTATTGCTGCCCGTGATTTATTATTTGCATTGGGAACTGATACAGGGGGCTCTATTAGACAACCAGCAAGCTATACAGGAATTGTAGGAATGAAACCTACATATGGTAGAGTATCTCGCTATGGATTAGTAGCATTTGCATCAAGCTTAGATCAAATAGGACCAATGACAAGAAATGTTTATGATAATGCTGTTTTACTTAATGCAATAGTTGGAAAAGATAATAAAGATTTAACATCTGCTTCTAAAGAGAAAGAAGATTTTACAAGATTAATTGGTGAAGATATAAAGAATATGAAAATTGCTATTCCTAACTACTTTATGAGTGATATAGTTAGCTCAGTAATAAAAGAAAAAATAATGAAAGTAGTAAAAATCTTAGAAAATAATGGAGCAAAAGTAGATTTTATAGATATTAAATATTTAGAAAACTCTATGACACTATATCAAATAATAGCTATGGTAGAAGCAAGTTCTAATCTAGCAAGATATGATGGAATTAGATATGGCCATTCTTATGAAAATCCTAGTAATATAGAAGATTTATATTTAGAAACAAGAAGAGAAGGTTTTGGTGAAGAAGTAAAACGTCGTATTATGGTAGGTTCTTATTTATCAAGTGGAGATAATGCAAAAATCTATTATGATAAAGCATTATCAATAAGAGATGATATGAAAAAAGAATTTACTAAGGCATTTGATAACTATGATTTAATAATTGGCCCTACAACTACAACAACGGCTTATAATCTTGATGAGGCTATGGATGATCCATTAAAGAGTTTTATGGATGATGTTTTAGTAATTCCTGTTAATATGGCAGGACTTCCAGGACTAAATCTTCCAATAGGATTTGATAATGATAAAATGCCAATAGGTATGCAAATAATTGGTAATTCTTTTGAAGAAGCAAAAATCTATAAACTAGCAAGTTTTCTTGAAAAAGAATTAGACTTAGATTTAAATCCAGTTGGAGGTGAAAAGTAATGTCAAATTATATTCCAACAATAGGTGTAGAAGTGCACTTAGAATTAAAAACTAATACAAAGATTTTTTCTAATTCTAAAAATGGATATGGTAGTGGAGCTAATTCTTTAGTGAATGTAGTTGATTTAGGATATCCAGGTACACTTCCAACACTAAATGAAGAAGTAGTAAATCTTGCTATTAAAGCAGCTACTGTTTTAAATTGTAAAATAAGAAAAGTAATGCACTTTGATCGTAAAAATTACTTTTATCCAGATAATCCTAAGAATTATCAAATTACACAAAATCGTACTCCTATAGGATATGATGGTTACGTTGAAATAAAAGTAGATGGACAACCTAAAAAAATATATATAGAAGAAATTCATATAGAAGAAGATACATGTAAGAGTACACATAGAGGAAATCATTCATTACTTGATTTTAATAGAGCAGGTGTACCATTAATAGAAATAGTTACAAAACCATGTATGTCTAGTAGTCTTGAAGCTAAATTATATTTAGAAAAATTAAAAGAACTAATGTTTTATGCAGATATTTCTGATTGTAAAATGGAAGAAGGTTCAATGAGATGTGAACCAAATATTTCATTAAGAAAAAATGAATCTGATCCATTAGGAACAAAAGTAGAAGTAAAAAATGTTGGCTCTATTACTAATGTTTATTTAGCAATAGAAAAAGAAATAGAACGTCAAACTAAATTACTTGATAATGGCGAAACATTTAGTGTAGAAACTCGTCGTTTTGATGATAAATTAAATGATACAGTTTTGATGAGAGTAAAAGAAACAGGAAATGATTATAGATATTTCCCGGAACCAGATATTCCATATTTAGTTTTAACAGATGAACAAATAGAATCTGCTATTAAAACAATACCAATGTCTGCTAAAGAAAGAAAAGAAAAATATATGAGTCGTGGAGTAAGTGATGTTAGTGCTACAAAAATAGTTGCTAATAGAAGTTTAAGTGATTATTTAAATGAATTCTTAGATACTGATATGAATTTTTCTACTGCTATTAATCTTTTACTAGGAGATATTTCTGCTTATTTAAATAGAGAAGAAAAAGAAATAAAAGATACTAATCTAACTAAAAGTAAATTAATGGACTTAGTTTCAAAAATAGATGATAATACTTTATCAAGTAAGAATTTAAAAGAAATAATAGATGATGTTTTAAAAACAGATAAAGATATTGATACTATTATAAAGGAAAAAAATATTACTAATATTACAGATACATCATTATTAGAAAATGTTGTTATGAAAGTGATTGAAGAAAATCCTGAAAGTGTTAATGATTATAAAGCAGGAAAAGATCGTGCTATAAAATATTTAATGGGACAAATAATGAAAGAGACAAAAGGTAGTGCTAATCCAAAACTAGTAAATGATATATTAGTAGAAAAATTAAAAAATATGTAATAATTAAATAAGAAAAAAAGGATATATTAAAAAAATCTATCCTTTTTTCTTTTATATTTAGTATTTATATAATCATTTTTATTAGAAAATAATAACTCAAAAGAAAAGATATAAAAATATAAATTCTAATTGATAAAGATAGTTACATAGTGTATAATATAGTTACTAGGATGTGATGTTATGAAAAGATATTTAAAAGAACATAAAGTTGTAGTAGCTGCTGTTATTTTTATGTTAATAATAGTTGTACTAGCATTTTTTGTAAAAGGAGCTTTCTTTACTAATAGTAAAAATGCTGTATATGGTAATAGACTTGATGGTATTGAAAAAGTAAGGATTGATTCTAAGCAAAAAGATGAAATAGTAAAACATATAGAAGAAGATTCTGCAGTAAAACAAGCTAAATATAAATTACAGGGAAAAATTATTAATATTATAATTACAGTTAATGATGATGTAGGACTTGATACAGCTAAAAAAATAGCAGATAAGTCGTTAGAAAAATTAAAAGATGATCAAAAAAAATATTATGATGTTCAAGTATTTGTCAAAAAAGATACAGATGCAAAAGATTTTCCAATAATAGGATATAAACAACGTTCTAAAGGTGGATTCTCATGGACAAAGGATAGGGTGGCTGAATAATGAAAAGAAAATTATCAATTATTATTTCTATATTAATAATAGGAGTTTCTTTCTTCTTTGTTTATAGATATTATAATCATCAAGATAAGACAACAACACTAACAGTTTCAGAAAAACGTTGGGTTCAAGATAATAGTCGTGGGACTATTGATATTGAAGTCATTAATGATTATCCAATTTATGGTGTATCAGGTAATGGTGTATTTTATAGATTTATTAAAGACATGTCTAAAGACATAGGTTTAGAATTTAATGTTATACCTTATTTGAAAACATCAAAATCAACAACAAAGGGATTACGCTTTAGAGTATTAGAAAATGATGAAATAGCAGCAGATAATGATTTACCATTATTTGAAGATTATTATATTGCAATAGGTAAAAAATATCAAAGAATAAACCATATTAAAGATATGAAAAATATTACATATGGAGTATTTGAAAATGATGCTGATACAATAAGCTATTACCTAAAATCAGGAACTAATATAGCATATAAAAAGTATAAAACTATAGATGAGTTATATTTAGCTTTAGAACAAAATCAAGTTAATATGATTATTGTTCCAAATATAATGTATTTAAATAAGACAATTGATAATAGCAAATATTCTATAAACTATTACTTTACAGAAATGAACAAACAAGTAGTATTAACACTTAGTGATAATGAAGATTTAAATAAAATAGTAAAGAAATACTATAATAAATGGAAGAGTGTTAACTTTGTTAAAGAATATGACAAAGAGTATTTCAGTTATTACATTGAAAAGAATAAATTAACATCTAAAGAAAAAAATGGATTAGTATCAAAGACATATAAATATGGTTATGTGGAAAATATACCATATGAGAAAAAAGTAAATGGAAGAGTTGCAGGTATTGCAGGAGAATACTTAGATCGCGTAGCACGCCTTGCTGATATTGAATTTAAGTATAAAAAATATGATAGTGTTAAAGATTTAGAAAAAGCAATTAAGAAAAAAGAAGTAGATATGTACTTTGATTATTATGGATTAGAAGAAGATGGCTATAAAGCAACACTATCTACATTTATAGAAGATTATGTCGTATTAGGTAGTCAAGAAGATAATTTTATAGTTAATTCATTTGAAAGCATAAGAAATAAAAAAGTTTCTATGATTGCAGATGATGCATTATATAACTATGTAAATAATAATGGAAAAGCAAATATTACAAAATATAAGAATGTTAATGAATTAGTAAGAAAATCTAAAGACTCATTATTAATAGTAGATTTAAATGTATATACTAGATATCAAAATTCTAAATTTAAAAAGTATAAACTATTATATATGGATACTATGATGAGTGATTATAAATTTATGATTAGATCCGAGGATAAAGATTTTTATAATTTAGTTAATTATATGATTAATACAAATTCATACTATGTATATCGTAATGCCGGTATTGATAATTTAGATGAATCATTCTTAGAAAATAGTAATTTTGGACAAGTATATGCAATTATTTTAGCAATCATATTTGTACCATTAATATTAATAACTATAGTTATGTTTATAATAAAGAAAAAGAAAGCTAAGAAGATTGTAAAAATTACAGATAGACATAAATATACAGATATGTTGACTTCTTTAAAAAATCGTAATTATTTAAATACAAAGATGCCTGAATGGGAAGCTTCAAAAGTATATCCACAATCAATTGTAGTAATTGATTTAAATAATGTTAAATATATAAATGATAATTATGGTCATGAAGAAGGAGATAAATTAATAATAGAAGCAGCAGCAATTTTAGTTAATACACAGCTTGAAAATAGTGAAATTATTCGTACTGATGGTAATGAATTCTTAATATATCTAGTAGGATATAGTGAAAAACAAGTAGCTACATATACTAAGAAATTATCAAAAGAAATGAAAAAGTTGCCACATGAGTTTGGTGCTGGTGTTGGTTATAGTATAATTAATGATGAAATTAAAACACTTGATGATGCAATTAACGAAGCTACAATGGAAATGATAACAAATAAAGAAGAATATAAGTAGAGGTAGATAATATGGAGCAAGTTAGAAGGGGATTTAAAAAGGTATTAGATTATATTAGTAGACCTGAAATGAGAGTTCTCCCTGGACAACTTGCTTTTTTTAATGTTGTTTCACTTATTCCGATATTAGCTTTAATTGGTACAATTACAGGATACTTATCATTATCTACTGATACAGTAGTAAATGTTTTAGATAATGTATTACCATTTGATCTAACAGAAGATTTAATCACATATGTATCCGGAGATGGAATTAGTTTTAATATCTCAGTATTCTTTATTTCAGCCTTTCTTTTAGCATCTAATGGAGCTCATTCAATGATTATAACATCAAATGAAATATATAATCTAAAAGATAGTAATGTAATATCAAGAAGAATAAAAGCTATAGGAATGACATTTATACTAGTGTTATTATTTTTATTCCTGTTACTAGTTCCAGTGTTTGGTGATACAATTTTAGGAATATTAACAGCAAATATTACAAATAGTGATACAAAGAATACAATATTTACAATATATAAGTTAATGCAATATCCAATAACATTAATAATAGTATTCTATAATATAAAATTATTATATACAGTTGCTCCTGATAGAGAAATAAAAACAAAGACTACTAATACAGGATCGATATTTACAACTATTGGTTGGTTATTATCAACAAAACTATATTCAATATATGCAGGTAGTTTTTCAAAATATAATATATTCTATGGAAGTATTTCTAATATTTTATTCTTATTAATGTGGGTTTATATTTTATCGTATATATTTGTTCTAGGAATGGCATTTAATGCAAGTGCAACTAGAAAAGATGATTATGAAACAATGCGAATTGAAAAACTACAAAGTTATCAAAAGTAATGGACTATAAAGTTCATTTTTTTGTTCTGATTATATTGAAAAATATTGTCAAAAGAGGTAAAATTAAGGTAGTATGTAAAAATAGGATTGGAGGTGTATGTAATGTCTAGAAAACATAGAAAAATAACATCAAGTAAATATAGAAAAGTAACAATAAACTATGACAAAATAAATAAAAAAATAAGACATAGACATACACAAATGTTAATCCTATTATTAGTTGGAGTAATAGTATTAGTAGGGGGAAGTTACGCATTTTTAACAACAACACTAAATGGAAGAAATGAAGCAGAAATAGTTGCGGGAACATTAAAGATAAACTATACAGATAAAAAT
>CACZTK010000036.1 GCA_902784095.1 uncultured Erysipelotrichaceae bacterium
GATTTACGTGAATCAGGTTCAATTGAACAAGATGCGGATATTGTTTCATTCCTATATAGAGATGACTATTATAATAAAGAAGCAAGAAGAGAAGATGATAGTAGTATAAGTGAACTTATTATTGCTAAGCATCGTAATGGACCAACCGCAACAATAGAATTATTGTTTAAAAAGAATACTTCTACATTCTTAAGTCTTAAGAAGGAAGCAGGAGGACAAAATGGATAAAAAGGTAATATTATATATTTTTATAGCAGCATTATTTAGTTCATTCTTTATAATGATTACAGATATAGATGCTAGTAGTGATCCAAAAGAAGTTTATCGAGTTTATTTAAAAGGAAAATCTTTAGGAATTATTGATTCTAAAAAAGATTTAGAAGATTATATCGATAAAGAACAAGATAGTATTAAGCAAAAATATAAAGTTAAAAAAGTATATATTCCAGAAGACTTGGATATAGAAAAAGAAATAACATATAATACTAAGACATTATCTACTAAAGAAATTTATGAAAAGATAAAAGATAATTCACCATTTACTATTGATGGTTATACTACTACAATTAAAGGATTAACTAAGAAAAATAATGAAGGAAAAGAAGTAAAAGGTAAGGATAATATAATTTATACACTAAAGAAAGATATTGTAAAAGATGCTATAACAGCAACAGTAAAATCATTTGTTACTACTGAAAGATATAATGATTATAAAAATGATACACAAAAGGAAATAAAAGATACAGGAACAATTATTGAAAACATATATATTCAAAATAATATAAATATTAAGCACAATAGAATTCCTGTTGATAAAACAATATATGAAAGTTCTGATGAATTAACAAAGTATCTTCTATTTGGAACAACAAAAGAACAAGAAAAGTATGTTGTTAAAGAGGGAGATACTATAGAAGATGTTGCTTTCAATAATAAGATTTCAACAGAAGAATTCTTAATAGCAAATACTAAATTTAAAGATGCAAATAGTTTATTATTCCCAGGACAAGTTGTTACCTTAGGAATTATGCATCCTCAATTTGATTTAGTTGAAGAAGATCATACTATATCTGATATGGATGTTAATTATGAAACAGAAGTAAAATATGATGATAGTAAATATAATACTTATTCTGAAGTAGAGCAAGAAGGAGTTAAAGGAAAGAACAGAGTTACTCAAAAGATTCAAAAGGTTAATGGTGAAACTACAAATATCGTTACAGTTAATACTGAACAATTAAAAGCACCAGTTAAAGAAATAGTTATAAAGGGATCAAAAACTCCATATGGAGGAAGCAGTTACTATGGTTCAGGTTATGGAGATGTTCCTGCAACTAAAGGTGAGTGGGGATGGCCAGCAACATGTACATCTGTATCATCACCATTTGGATATCGTTGGGGAACATTACATGATGGAACAGATATAGCAGGTTGTGGATATGGATCTAATATATTTGCAGCTCAAGCAGGAGTAGTTGTTAAAGTTGGTTACAAATATGATAATGGTAACTATGTAATAATAAATCATAATAATGGATACTATAGTTTATATGCCCATCTAGCAGGATTCAATACCTCAGAAGGGCAAACAGTATCAAAAGGACAAGTTATTGGAACAATGGGAAGAACAGGTTTTGCAACAGGAGTGCATTTACACTATGCTATATGGCAAGGTTATCCTTACTATGGTGGACGTGTATTAAATGCGATGAGTTTCTATTAAAATGAAAGTACAAGTACTCGCAAGTGGTTCTAAAGGAAATGTAACTATTGTACTATGTGATGATGTTAAGTTAATAATTGATGTTGGATTACCATATCTAACAGTAAAAAGAATGCTAGAGGAAAAAAATCTAGCATTTGAAGACTTTAGTGGTATTCTTATAACACATGGACATAGTGATCACGTAAAAGGACTAGAAACATTAATAAGACATACAAAACTAGATGTGTTTATTCCAGAAAAAATGTATGTTGACTTAGAAAGTATTGTTCCAACAACAAGATGCCAATTTATTGATGATAGTTTTAGTATTGGATGTGTTGATATAGAATTAATTCATACCTCACATGATACTAATTATTCAGTTGGATATATTATCAAATATAAAGAAAAAGAACTAGTATATGTTACAGATACTGGTTATATAAATCAAAAGTTTTTAAGAAAAATGGTAAATAAAGATATTTATGTAATAGAAAGTAATCATGATGAACAAATGTTGATGGATGGACCATATCCAAGATTTTTAAAAGAAAGAGTTATTAGTGATAGAGGACATTTATCAAATAAGACAACAGCTAGATATCTAAAAAACATAGTAGGAGACAAGACAAAATATATAGTATTAGCACACTTAAGTGAAAAAAATAATACAGAAGACATAGCGTATTCTGAAACATCTTCTGTAATAGATACAAGTAAAATAGAATTGCTAATTGCAAAACAAGATGAAGAAAGCAAACTAATAGAGGTTTAATATGATAAAAATAGTATGTGTAGGAAAAATTAAAGAAAAGTATTTAAATGATGCTATAGAAGAGTATAAGAAAAGAATAGAAAAATTTACTAAGTTAGAAATAATTGAAGTAAAAGATTCTTCTTTTGATGATATAAATAAAAATATAGAATCAGAAAAAGAACTTATCGAAAAATATATTGATTCTAAAGATTATCTTATTACTTTAGAAATTGAAGGAAAACAAATGGAATCAGAAGAGTTTGCTAAGAAGTTAGATAATATATTTATAACTAATAGTAATATTACCTTTATAATAGGTGGTAGTTATGGATTGGCTACCGAAATAAAAGAAAAATCTAATATGCATTTATCATTTTCAAAGATGACTTTTCCTCATCAATTATTCAGAGTATTACTTTTAGAACAAATATATCGTGCTTATAAAATAAATAATAATGAAAGTTATCATAAATAGGAGTGAAGAGTATGATAGGTAATGATTGGGATATTTATTTAAAAGATGAATATGATAAAGATTATTTTAAAGAGTTAATTAGTTTTATAAATCAAGAATACAAGGATAAAACAGTTTATCCAAAGAAGAGTGAAATCTTTAATGCATTTATGCATACTAGTTATGAAGATACTAAAGTAGTTATTTTAGGACAAGATCCTTATCATGAACCTAATCAGGCAGAAGGATTATCATTTTCAGTTAAAAATAGTGTTAGGAAACCACCATCACTACAAAATATCTTTAAAGAAATGGAAAGTGACATTGGAATTCCTTTTCCAGAAAAAAATTCATTAGTTAGTTGGGCAAATGAAGGGGTATTACTTCTTAATACAGTTTTAACTGTAGAAGAAGCACATCCAGCTTCTCATAAAGATAAGGGATGGGAAGTTTTTACAGATGCAGTTATTAAAAAATTAAATGAAAAAGAAACACCAATAGTATTTATATTATGGGGAAATTTTGCAAGAAGTAAGAGAAATTTAATAACAAATAATATTCATTATGTTATAGAATCTGCTCATCCATCACCTTTTTCAGCACGTAATGGTTTTTTTGGAAGCAAACCATTTTCTAAAGCAAATGAATTTTTAAAATCGAGAGGTTTAAAAGAAATAGACTGGAGAATAGAAAAATAATAGAATATAAAAAGAACTAAGATTTTATTATTTCTTAGTTCTTTTTTTCATCTCTTAATATTTCAAAAACTTCTCTTTTTTCATGTGAATAGAATTCCATTTTTCTATATCCAAATATATGACGAATTATATTAGATGGAAAAGAAAGGATTAAATGATTATAATCAACTACTGTATCATTGTAAAACTTAATTGTACCAACCAAATCTATTTCATTATTATTATACTCATTAAGAATTTTTATTAGAGATTCACTTTTATATAACTTATCATTATCATCTATTGTAGAAAATAACTTTTTAGAATACTCAGATAATAAATTATTTAATTCAAAATTACTTAATTCCTCTGTATTAGTATTATTTGCTTCTTCTAAGAATTCTTTTAACTTTAATTCATCTTTTATAACAGGAATAGATCTTCTTATTAATTCTAATTTTTTATTTAATGCAATTCCTATATTTGCCTCAGCTTCTTCAATTTTAATAATAGAAAATTGAAATCTATTATAAGTTATAACAATAATAAGTAGAATAAAAGCTATAAATGTAATTGATCCTACTACAATATAAAACATAATATCATCCCCTATGATATATAATTATATCAAAAGAAAAAGAAACTAACAATAATAACTTATCTTTATTGCAGATAATATTTAATTATTATATAATTAATATGAAGGAATGATTGATATGAAAGTATTATTAGGTGTATCTAATAGACATATACATATAAATAAAGAAGATTTTAAAGAAATATTTGATATGGAAGAATTAGAAAATATCAAAGATTTAGTTCAGCCTCATCAATATGTTTCTCCTCTATTTGTTGATATTAAAACAGATAAGAATATAATTAAACATGTTCGTGTTCTAGGACCAATTAGAAGTTATACACAAGTAGAAATATCCAAAACAGATGCCATATTTCTAGGAATAGAACCACCTATTGCATCATCAGGAGAGTTAGAAAATGCAGTAGAAATAGAAATAATAGGACCATGTGGAAGTATTAAAAGAAAAAGTGCTATCATTGCAGATAGACACATCCATGTAACAGAGCAAATGAAAAAAGACTTAGGATTTGAAGGAATCGATGAAGTATCAGTATTATTTGAAAGTGAGAAGACAACATTATTTAGTAATGTAAAATTAAAAATATGTCCTGAAGCAAGTTTTGAACTTCATCTTGATACAGATGATGCTAATGGAGCTCTTTTAAAAACAGGAGATTATGGAACAATCATTATGAAGCAATAGTATTATTAAATTTTTCGTCAAAGACAGGATCAGTATCTAAAGGCTCAGTTCCTTTAATAAAGTACATGATCTTTTTTTGTGTATCAGTATCAGTTGCTGGTTTTCCTGTAATTGGATTTACGAGTACTTCAGAAATATTATTTGGTTTCTCATACCAAGAAGTTTCTCTATCTTTTAAATAAGATTCCATTGAGTTTAACCATATATTTTGACCATATTTATATTCACTGGTTTTTAATTCAGTATTATCATCATACCCAATCCAGGTGGCATTAATAACCTCTGGAGTGAAACCTATATACCAGTTATCAGTAGCAGTTGTTCCACTTTTTAAAGCATATTTATGAGTCATTTTTGGAGCTATATTAACAGCAGTAGGATAATTATAATCAATATAGTCTTTATCATAAGTAGCTGTTAAAACATTATTTAGAATAAAACATATACTAGCATTTAAAACAGCATTCTTTTCTTCTTTATATTCATATAAAACATTTCCATCTTTATCTTCAATTTTTTTAATAAAATGAGGTTTAATTTTATATCCAAGGTTAGCAAATGCAGAATAACCAGAAGCCATTTCTATTATATTTATTTCATTAGTTCCTAAAGGAAGAGAAGGCACTTTTTGTAGTTTAGACTTAATTCCAACTCTTTTAGCAACATTAATTAAAGCATCTTCTCCTAGAAAAAGATGCGTTTTAACTGCATAAATATTTTCAGAATAAGCAATTGCTGCTCCCATAGAAATAGGTTTGTTACCATAAACATTATTATTGTTTTTAGGGGAGTATGTTTTGTTGTTAGCAAGATTAAATGTTGTTGCTTGTGATGTGAAGGCAGTAGAGGTCGTAAATCCTTGCTCTAAGGCAGCATAGTATAAATAAGGTTTCATTGTAGAACCAACCTGTCTTTTAGAGTCTGTTGCTCTATTATAAGACGAAAGATTATAATTTTTTCCACCTACAAGAGCTAATATCTCTCCATTTTTTGGATTCATCATAACAGATGCTGTTTGTAACTTAGAATCATTTGGTAGAATATCTTTAACACTATTTTCTAATGAATTTTGAGCATCATTATCTAAAGTGGTATATATTTTTAAACCCTTTGTTTCAGTAAGTGATTTAGGAATGTTTGTAATGGTATCTAACTCATCTATAACAGCATCATGAAAATACATTTTAAGTTCTTGATTTCTATCTTCTTTTTCACCTACTAATTCTAATTTCTCATTATAAGCATCATCTTTTTCATCTTCTGTTATTAATCCGTTATTATATAAGGAATTTAATACCATTAATTGTCTTTCTTTTGCGGCATCATAATCAATTAATGGAGAATAATTTGAAGGAGACTTAGGTATACCAGAAATAAGTGTTGCTTCTGCTAAATCTAAATCTTTTGCACTCTTATCAAAATAAAATTGAGATGCATTTTCTATTCCATACATACCATGCCCATAATTAATAGTATTTAAATATCCTTCTAATATCTCATCTTTAGAATATGTATTTTCAATTCTAATAGTATATAAAGCTTCATCCCATTTTCTTTTCCAAGTCTTAGAAAAATCTAAAAATAAGTTTTTAGCATACTGTTGTGTAATAGTAGAGGCTCCTTGTTTAGTAGACCTAGAAGAAATATTAATTAGTGATGCTTTTATTATTCTTCCATAATCGAATCCCTTATGTTCGTAAAAATGCTTATCTTCAGTATAAATAGTTGATTCTATCACATACTTAGAAATATCTTCTAAATTAGTCCATTTTTTTGATTCATTTCCTTGAAAAAATAAATCTTTCTTATTATCATAAACTAATATGTTATTAGCACTACCAATTTCTAATTTAGGAGACATTTTTAAATAAACAAAAATAGCTCCTTTAAATATTCCATAGCATATTAAAATAAAGATAAATAGTTTTATTAAAAGTCTTAGTTTTTTCATACTAATTCCTCCTAAATTTAGTATGAAAATAAAAATTAAAAATATGTATTAAATAATACTAATTGACAAAAATGTTTCTTTTTATTATATTAATAAATATTAAATTGACATATATTATATTAAAGTATAGAATAACACATGATTGGAGATAAAATAATGAAATTACAAAACATAAGAAAAATAAGACAACATATTGAAGATAAAGTAGAGGAATACCATGATAATGGTGGAAAAGGACATATAAAATTAGATATATCTTCTGAAATATTAAATCAAATAATGTTTTATTCTGATAATTATGGAGCAAAACAACTAGCAGTTAGTGAAGATTGTTTTAAAGCACTGGATTTAGAAGGATTATCTTGGGATGGGGTTAATGTTAAAGGTGTCGATTTTTCTGATACTAAAGGAGTTCATATAAATCCACAGACTGTTTGGGATAAGGATCTTTCTAATTCAATTTTAAAAGATGTAGATATTATTGGAGATTTAAAAGGAGTATGGATTGAAGGAACAGATTTTACTGATAGTCATGGAGCAGTTATTTATTTAGAAGATATAGAGCAATTTCTAAAATTAACTAAAAGAGGAACAAATTTTAGATCTGCTGAAGTAATAATTCAATACGATGAAGTACTTAATTCTATTAATAATGCATTTTCAAATGTAATGATTAAGAAAAAGACTAAAGATAAGAATAATTAATGGATATATATCCATTTTTATTTTTATATAGACTTTATATTAATAATTTGATATAATCTATATGAATTTTTTAAGGAGTTTGTATTATGCAAAGAAAAGCAAAAATATCTTTAAAAACAAAAGAAGAAACAATTAATTATTCTACTGAAATAGATATAAAAAATAATAAGATTAATTATATGGAAGATGATACTAATGTATTATTTGATATGAATAATAAATTATTAGTAAGAGATAATAAAGATATTTATATGGAATATGATTTTTCTAATAAAAAAGGATTTTTTTATATAAAAGAATTAAGATGTGAAGCATCTGTTATTATTGATATAGAAAAGATTGCAATAGAAGATAATTTAATAGAAATAATATATAATATTGATAATAATAATTATTTTTATAAAATAGAAATGGAGTGATATTATGAGTATTATTAAAGATTTAGAAAATGATGTAAAAAAACTAATTAGTGAAGCGGGATATAATCTTGATAATTTTATTTTACAAGTATCTAATAGACCAGACTTAGGTGATTATCAAATAAATGACGCAATGACTTTAGCAAGCATTTATCATGAAAATCCTAGACAAATAGCAGAAAAAGTAAAAGAAAAGTTAGATAGTGATCCTAGATTTACAAATATAAATATAGCAGGACCAGGATTTATTAATATAAGTTTATCTGATAGTTTTTTAATTGATTCAGTTAATAGTATTTATAATGATATAGACTCTAATATAGATAAAAAATAACCTAAAAAAATAGTAATGGACTATGGTGGAGCAAATGTTTCTAAAACATTACATGTAGGTCATTTAAGAAGTGCTAATTTAGGAGAATCATTAAAGAGACTTTCTAAAGTTTTAGGTAATGAAGTAATAGGAGATGCTCATTTAGGAGATTATGGAAGACCTTTAGGACTTGTTATTTTAGAAATTCAGAAAAGATATCCAGATTTAGCTTATTTTAAAGAAGATTATAATGGTGAAGATATAGATTTACCAGTTACTGCTAAAGACTTAGAAGCAATCTATCCTTTTGCAAGTTCTAAAGCTAAAGAAGATGAAGAATATTTAGAAGAAGCAAGAGTTATAACGACTAAAATTCAAAATCATGAAAAAGGATATTATGATATTTGGAAAAAGATAATAGAAGTATCAAAAGAAGAGATAAGAAAAATATATGATTCACTAAATGTAAGTTATGACTTATGGTTAGGAGAAAGTGATGCAGCAGAATACTTTCCTGAATTATTAGAAGAAATAAATAGAAAAGATATTATAGAAGAAAGTAATGGAGCTAAGATAATAGAGGTAAAAGAAGAAGAGGAGACATCTCCAATGCCACCATTATTACTTGTAAAATCTAATGGTTCAATTTCATATGAAACAACAGATTTAGCTACTATTTATCAAAGAAATAAAGAACTTCATCCAGATGAAATATGGTATTGTGTAGATAACCGTCAACAACTTCATTTTGAACAAGTATTTCGTGCTTGGAAAAAACTAGATATCAATAATAATATAAATTTAGAATTTATTGGTTTTGGTACAATGAATGGAACAGATGGAAAACCATTTAAGACTAGAGATGGAGGAGTAATGTCTCTTAAAAACTTAATGGATTTAGTAAAGGAAGAAACAAGAAAAAGAATTAATTATGATATAGTAGAACCAGATAAAGTAGAAGAAACAGTAGATATGATAGCTCTTGCAACTATTAAATATGCTGATCTTTTACCATATCGTGCAACAGACTACATCTTTAATCCAGAGAAATTCTCAGATGTAGAAGGAAAAACAGGACCATATATTTTATACTCAACTATTAGAATGAAATCTCTTTTAGAAAAAGGAAAAGAAGAAGTAAAAGAAACATATCATAAGATAAAAGATAATATTGATAAAGATATAGTATTAACACTATTAAGATTACCTATAGCGCTTACCAAATCATATGAATCTAAGTCTTTAAATGATATAACAGAATATATTTATAATTTAACTAGTAAGTACAATAAATTTTATGCAGAAAATAAAGTTTTAATAGAAGAAGATGAAGACTTAAAAGAGTCTTGGTTAGTACTTACTTCTATAGTATATAAAGTAAATCTATTGTTAATAGATATTTTAGGATTAAAAGTTCCAGAAAAAATGTAAAAAAATATATTGTAATTATCTATAATATATGGTATAAGTTTATATGTTAATATTACTATCAAAAAAAAGTTAATTGCATATAATGACTTAACTTAGGAGGATTAATATGAAACTAAATAAAATGAAAAAAGAAGAATTAGAATTATTATCAAATAAAGATATAACTTTCTATCTATTAGAAGAAAGTAAGAAATCTATAAATACAGCAGACTTATTTAAAAAGATAATAGAATTATTAGAATTACCTAAAAGTAGTTTTGATGCTAAAATAGGTGATTATTATACTTCTTTAGCAACAGATAAGAGATTCATTCTTTTAGAAGATGGAACTTGGGATTTAAGAAGTCGTCATACTTCAGATAAAGTAGTTAAAGTAGCAGATAACGAAGATGATGAAGATGAAGACGAAGAAGAAGAAAAAGAAGAAGAAATCATGGATGATATTGAAGAAGATAACTATGATGATGATAATGATGACGATGATGTTTATGATGATAGTGATGATGATTTAAAAGATTTAGTAATTATAGATGAGGATGAACTAGAGTTAGAAGAATAATTCTAGTTTTTTAATACATATTATGATATAATAACTTTGACTTGCGAAAGGGTGATATTATGATCGATAGATTAGAGGCTACTTTAGATAAGTATAATTCTATTCAAGAGGAATTAACAAAACCAGAAGTACTTAGTGATATTAAGAAAACTAAGGAATTATCAAAAGAAATGTCTAGTATTGAGGATATAGTTAATTGCTATAAAAAGTATAAGAAAGTATTGAGCGATATAGAAGAAGCAGAAGAAATGGTAAAAGATCCAGAACTTTCTGAAATTGCTAAAGAAGAAATTAAAACTTTGACTCAAGAAAAAGAAAGATTAGATCAAGAATTAGAGATACTATTAATACCAAAAGATCCTAATGATTCTAAAAACGTTGTTATTGAAATACGTGGGGCAGCAGGTGGAGATGAAGCAAATATCTTCGCAGGAGACTTATTTAGAATGTATACAAGATATGCAGAGTCTAAAGGATTTAGTTATAATGTTTATAACTCAATAGATGGTACTGCTGGAGGATTTTCTCAAATAGAGTTCATTATTAAAGGAGAAGGAGCTTATTCACTATTAAAATATGAAAGTGGTTCACATCGAGTTCAAAGAGTTCCTGTAACAGAATCAAACGGTAGACTTCAAACTTCAACTGCTACTGTCTTAGTAATGCCAGAAGTAGATGATGATGTAGAAATAGAAATTAATCCAAGTGATTTAAGAATTGATATTTATAGATCAAGTGGATGTGGAGGACAGGGAGTAAATACAACAGACTCAGCAGTTAGAATTACTCACTTACCTACAAATACAGTAGTTACATGTCAAAATGAAAGAAGTCAAATTCAAAATAAAGAGCAAGCAATGAAAGTGCTTAAAGCTCGTCTTTATGAACAGCAACTACAAAAACAGGAAGAAGAGCAGGGTGCAGAACGACGTAATAAAATAGGAACTGGAGACCGTGCAGAAAAAATTAGAACATACAATTATCCACAAAATAGAGTTACAGATCATAGAATTGGGTTTACAACAAAACAACTTGATCGTGTAATGGATGGAGATTTAGATGATATTATTAATGCTCTAATATCTGAAGACCAAAAAAGAAAAATGGAAGGTAAAGAAGAAGAATAAAAATGAGGGTAGAAGAATTAATTGTTTATGGAAAAAGCCATGCACATTCTGATTTAGTAAAAATTCTACTAGCAGAACTTCTAGACTTAAATCCTTTGGAATTACTAAATCATTTAAATGATCTAGTCTTAGATGAAAAAGTAGAAATCTTTAAAAAAGAAATGGAAGCACTAAAATCAGGAAAACCTATTCAATATGTCTTAGGAAATGTTAATTTTTATGGAAATAAATTCATAGTTAATGAAAATGTATTAATACCTAGATTTGAAACAGAAGAATTAGTAGAAAATACAATAAGATACATCAACGAAATATTTGGTGGAAAGGCTCGAGTTTTAGATATAGGTTGTGGAAGTGGAGTAATAGGACTTACTATTAAACATAAACTTAGAAATTGTGATGTAGACTTAGTAGATATAAGTAAAGAAGCAATAGAAGTTGCTAGAAAAAACGCAGAAATCTTAGGAATAGATGCTAATATCTATGAAAGTGATTTATTTTCTAATGTAGAAGATAAATATGATGTAATTATAAGTAATCCACCATATATAAGAGAAGATGAAGAAATAGAAGAAATAGTAAAAAATAATGAACCTTCACTTGCTCTATATGGGGGAAAAGATGGACTTGATTATTATAGAAGAATATTAACAGATATAGATAAATATCTAAAACCAAAATCTTTAGTAGCATTTGAAATAGGTTATTTACAAAAAGATGATATAATTAATATTGTTAATAGTAATCTAGAAAATACTATTATAGAAGCAAAAAAAGACTTATCAGATAAGGATAGAATGATATTTATTTTAAAAAATGAATAAAATAAGATATTAAAAACCACTATTATATTGAAAGGTGGTTTTTTAATTGAAAAAGATAATACCAATAATAATTATATTAGTACTAACAACATTTATTAATAACTATAATAAAGTAATAATACCAAGAGATGCTATTAGATTTAGGGTAATTGCTAATAGTAATAGTGAATACGATCAAAAAAATAAGAAGATAATTGCAAAATCTTTATCCACAGATATTGTGGAAATTTTAAAAGAAACAAAATCCTTAAACGAAGCAAGAAATACATTACAAAAAAATCTTACTAATTTTGAAAAAGAGGCTAACAACATTGCTATAAGTAACAATTACAACGAAAAAATAAATGTAGATTATGGAAATCATTACTTTCCAGAAAAAGAATATAAAGGAGTAACCTATAAAGAAGGAGAATATGAATCACTTGTAGTAACTTTAGGTAATGGAGAAGGAGAAAACTTCTGGTGTGTTTTATTTCCACCATTATGCTTATTAGAAGCAGATGAGGAAGACACAAATAAAATAGAATATAAATCATTTATAAAAGAATTAATAGATAAGTATTTTTAAGAATAGAATATAGAAGGTGAGTATATGTCTTCTATATTTTTTTATATTCTTTTAGCAATAGGTCTAAGTATGGATGCCTTTTCTCTAGCAATAGCTTATGGAACAAATGGTATTTCCAAAAATAAAATAATTATACTTAGTTCATTAGTAGGTAGTTTTCATTTTATTATGCCTAATCTAGGAGGAATACTTGGTCATAACTTTTTAAAAGGATTTATTCTATATAGTAACATCATTACTGGTCTAGTCTTTCTATTTCTTACAATCCAGATGATATTATCATGTAAAGATGAAGAAGAACTATCTGTATTAAATAGCTTTATAGAAATCCTTTTATTTTCTCTAGCAGTATCTGTAGATAGCTTTACTATTGGAATAGCTCTAAGTTTAGAAAATAATAGCTTAATAATTGCAGGATTAATATTTTCTACTATTAGTTTTCTATTTACATTTATTGGTTTAATTTTAGGAAGATTTTTAAGTAAAAAATCAGGTAAACTAAGTAAGATTTTAGGTATAGTAATTCTTCTTTTATTTACTATTAAATATTTACTAAATATTTAAAATATAAAGAAAGCAAAAAAATATATAAAGAAGGACATAATGATGTAATAATTACATCTTTTGATGAGAACTTTTATAATTACTTAGCTCAAGTTGAATATGATAAAGAACAAATATATAACGAAATAAATAAAGCATTTGAACAATCTATAATGAAAAAGTGCAATAAACAAAAAAGTAAACAATATAATGAAAAGAGATTTTAAATTGACTAAAATCTCTTTATTATTTATAATTAATGTGTGTATGTAACAATATTTTAAAATAATAATAAAATAATATAGATTAGAGGTATAAAAATGAAGATTTTAGAGATAGAAGGTAATAGAAATTTATCAGGTACAATTAGAGTAAGTGGAGCTAAAAACTCATGTGTTGCTTTAATACCAGCTGCTATTTTGTCAGATGAAGAAGTAACAATTTGTAATGTTCCAGAATTGACTGATACAGATGCATTATGTGAAATACTAAATGTTTTAAATGTAGATGTAAATAGAGCAAGTGAAAGTATAGTAATTGATACTAAGAATATGAAAAACGCTGAGATTGCTGAAGAATACTCTAAAAAACTAAGAGCATCATATTACTTTATGGGAGCATTACTTGGTAAATATAAAAAAGCAGTAATGTATTTTCCTGGAGGATGTTCAATAGGAGCAAGACCAATAGACTTACATCTTAAAGGATTTGAAGCATTAGGAGCAAAAGTAACTAATGAAAAAAATAAATATACAGTAGAAACAGAAGAATTGCATGGTGCAAATATATATTTAGATTTTGCATCAGTTGGAGCAACAATAAATATTATGTTAGCAGCAGTTAAAGCAAAAGGTCGTACAGTAATAGATAACGCTGCAAAAGAACCAGAAATAGTTAATATAGCTACATTCTTAAATAATATGGGAGCAAAAATTACAGGAGCAGGAACATCAACAATAAGAATAGAAGGTGTTGAATACTTAACAAAATGTTTTCATGAAGTAATACCAGATCGTATTGAAGCAGGTACTTATATAATTTTAGGAGCATTATGTGGAAATAAACTAAAAATAGATAATATAATTCCAGAACATTTAGATTCTCTACTATCAAAACTAGAAGAAGTTGGTGTAGACTTAGAAGTCGGGCAAGATTATGTTACAGTATCTAAAGCAGACACATATAAACCAACCACTATAACAACTGCTGTATATCCTGGATTTCCAACAGATCTTCAACAACCATTTACCGTATTACTAACACAAGTATCTGGAAAATCAAAAGTAGTTGAAACAATTTGGGAAAATAGATTTATGCATATTCCATATTTAAATTCATTAGGAGCAGACATAACAGTTAAAAATCAAACAGCTACAATATTTGGACCAACAAAATTAAAAGGAACAAGCGTAGTTGCCACAGACCTTCGTGCAGGAGCAGCAATGGTGGTTGCAGGACTTTTAGCAGAAGGAAAAACTACTATAACTAATGTAGAACATATCTTAAGAGGGTATGAGAAAATAGTAGAAAAACTAACAGACGTAGGTGCTAAAATTGAGAGTAAAGAAATATAATATTATATAGCTTTATTCTTTTTTTTGGAGGAAAAATGAAAAAAATAATCAAACTATTAGTATTATTACTTATATCATTATCAGTATACTTTATATATAATTCTAAAAAAGAAGTAAAAATTAACTATGTTTCAATAGGAGATGGTTTTGCATCGGGAATTAATTCCTATCATCAAAAGTCATATGGATATAGTGATTACTTAAAAGATTATTTAAAAAAAGAGAAGAAATTAGGTAGTTATAGTAACTTCACATATGAAGATATGATGACTAAAGATATCCAAAAAGATATTATCTTAAATGTTCATAATAAAAATGAAAATATTAAAAGAGCACTAAGAGAATCTAATTTATTAACAATTTCTGTGGGAATAAATGATTTAATATATGAAATGGATGTTAATAATGTAGAATCACCGGTTATTCAGGAAAAAATATTAACAAAAATTGTGGATAAACTCACTTTAGACATTAAAGAAATAAGAAAATACTATTCAGGGGATATCTACTTAATAGGATATTATAACTTTTATCCTCAAAATTCTGTGGAAAGAAAAATATTAGATAAATTGAATAGAAAATATCAACAATTTTGTGGAAAAAACAATCTAATTTTTATAGATAATAGTAACTTAAGTAATAGACTATTTAACTATTTAGAAAACCCTAATTCATTTTATCCAAACATTAATGGTTATGAACAAATTTATCAAAATATTATGAGAGAATTATAAAAATATAAAAATACTTGAAATATTTATAAAACTTTGATATACTAATTACGCAATTTATTACTATGACTTTATATTTAGTCATGGCGGAAGGAGAGAAAAGTATGAAAAAAGGAATTCATCCAGAATATATGGAATGTACTGTAAAATGTGCTTGTGGAGAAACTTTTAAAACACAATCTAATAAAGAAGAAATCAGTGTAGAAGTTTGTTCTAAATGTCATCCTTTTTATACAGGAAAACAAAGAGGAGCATCTCGTGCAGGACGTGTAGATAAGTTTAATAAAAAATATGGATTTACTCAAGAAGAAGCAGCTTAATAGTTGCTTTTTTTCTTTATAAAAACTATTAATACATGATATAATATTTATAAGTATTGGAGGGATTATATGAGACTAGGTATTGCCAGTGATCATAGAGGTTACAAACTAAAAGAATATTTAAAAAATAATTTAGATAATTATGAAATAATAGATTATGGGACAGACAGTGAAAATTCATGTGACTATCCAGATTATGCATATAAATTATCTAAAGCAGTAGTTAATAAAGATGTGGACTTTGGTGTTGCTATATGTGGATCTGGAATTGGTATTTCTATAGCATGTAACAAAGTAAAAGGAATTCGTTGTGCAAGAGTAATGGATTTAAATGACGTAATTGCTACACGTAATGATAATGATGCAAATATTATTGCTTTATCTGAAAAAATAGATAATAAATATGCAAAAGAATTAGTAGAAACTTTTGTAACAACTAACCCATCAATGGAAGAAAAACATGTAAGAAGAAGAAATAAACTAGTGGAGATTGAGAATAATGAAGGGTAAATTCTTTCTATATATCATTTCTACAATTCTAGTAGTTTGGTCTATGGATTCAGTTAATATAAATAAATTTTTTAAAAAAAATAAAGTATTTCAAGCTAGAATATTTTACTTTTTACTTGGAATATCTATGATATATTTAGTAACAAATTTCTTTATGGATTTATTTACTTCTATAAAAATTATTTAAAAGAAGTATAAATTCTTTTTTTTTGACCAAACTCTTAATGAGGTGAAAAATATGGAAAAAAAATTGAAGTTAAGAGAATCAGTAGTTAAGAGTTTGTATTTAGTATTTGCTTTAACAGTTATAATAGGAAGTGCTATGTTAGTAAAAACAATGAAAGAGGCAAAACAAGTAGAATCTGAAGATGATAATTATCAATATGTATCAGAAACACCAATTGTTAATGAAGAATTACCAGTAATCAATGAAGTGAAAAAAGTATTAAAACCTTATTTAGATGAAAATGTTAAAATAGGTAAGAATTACTATGATTATAAAGCAGATACAAAACAACAAGAAAATGCAATTACTTATTATGATGGTAAGTATTTACAAAATTCAGGAATTGATTATGTTAAAGAAGATGCATTCGATGTAGTCGCAGTATTAGAAGGAACTGTAACAACTGTTAAGCAAGATGAAATACTAGGAAATGTTGTGGAAATTAAACATCAAAATAATCTTATAACAACATATCAAAGTTTAAGTGAAGTATCAGTAAAACAAGGAGATTTAGTATCACAAGGACAAATTATTGGTAAGAGTGGTACTAATAAAATAGATAAAGATATGGGAAATCACTTACACTTTGAAGTATACTCTAATGGTCAAGTAGTTGATCCAAATCTTTATGTAGATAAAGAACTAAAAAATGAACAATAATAGTTCTTTTTTTAATTTTAATAGATATAATTTAATAGATATTAAAAAAACTTTAAAAAAAGTTAAAAAAAACCTATAAATTTTTGAAAATATGGTAAAATAATAATGAATTAAAAAAGGAAGTGATGTTGATGTTATCAAAGGACATAGGAATAGATTTGGGGACAGCTAATGTATTAATATACATCAAAGGTCAGGGAATAGTATTAAATGAACCAAGTATTGTTGCAATAGATACTGATAGTAAGAAAGTCATTGCAGTAGGAACAGAAGCAAATGAAATGCTTGGTAGAACTCCAGGTAAAGTAAAAGCAATTAGACCTATGAAAGATGGAGTTATAGCTGACTTTGAAGTTACTGAGATAATGTTAAATACATTTATTAAAAAAGTAAAAGGAAAATCATTTTTAACAAGACCTAGAATTTTAATATGTTGTCCTTCAAATATTACACCAGTAGAAAAGAATGCTATTAAAGAAGCTGCAGAGCGTACTGGAGCAAGAAGAGTATTTATAGAAGAAGAACCAAAAGTAGCAGCTATAGGAGCTGGTATGGATATATCAAAACCAAGTGCTAATATCGTTATTGATATTGGAGGAGGAACAACAGATATAGCAGTTTTATCACTTGGAGATATTGTAACATCTTCATCAATTAGAGTTGCAGGAAATGTTTTTGATCAAGATATTATAAAATATATTAGAGATACATATAAATTATTAATAGGAGAACGTACAGCAGAAAAAATTAAAATAGACTTTGCTTGTTGCTATAACGGAGATCCAAAACAAAAAATGGAAGTAAAAGGAAGAAACTTAATTACAGGACTTCCTCATATGATAACTATTAATCAACCAGAAATGGAAGATGCATTAAGAGATAGTATTAATAAAATAATTAAAGCAGCAACTAATGTATTAGAACAAACACCACCAGAATTAGCAGCTGACATTGTTAATAAAGGAATAGTTTTAACGGGTGGTGGAGCTATGTTAAAAGGACTTACAGAATTACTAACTAAAGAATTAGATGTTCCTGTTTTAATAGCAGACTCTCCACTTACATGTGTAGTTGAAGGAACTGGTATATTACTAGAAAAACCGAATGAATTAGAAGAGGACTAGATATCTAGTTCTTTTTTTGATATAATAAACTTGAAGTGAGGTAATATTATGACAAATGATATTTATAATGCTTTAAAAATAGTAGGAGTAACATTTTTGTTCTCAGCAATTATTATGCCATTAATGCGAAAGATAGCATTTCATATAGGAGCAGTTGATGTTCCAAGTACAGCAGAAGGACATCGACATATTCATAAAAAAACAACAGCAAAATTTGGTGCCGTAGGAATATATATAGGATTCTTGTTTGGATATATGTTATTTGGTACTGAAAGTATTCAAATGAATTCAATATTAATAGGAAGTTTCTTGGTTATTCTTATGGGAATAATAGATGATTTAAATCCAGTAAAAGCAAAATATAGATTTTTAGTTCATATAGCGGCAGCATCAGTAATAGTGTTTTATGGAGGAATAACTCTAAATAATATAACAGCACTTGGATATTCATTTGACTTTGGTATTTGGGCTTATCCAATTACAATATTCTTTATAGTAGCATGTACAGATATAATAGATTTAATAGATGGATTAGATGGTTTAAGTGGAGGAATATGTTCAATATTTTACTTAACTATCGCAATAATAGGGTTCTCGCAAGGAAGAGCAGGAAGCTTGGTTATGATATTGGCACTTATTATGTTAGGTTCTACTTTAGGATTCTTATTACATAATTTCTATCCAGCAAAAATATTTGCAGGAGATTGTGTAACTTTTTCAGGATTCATTATTTCAGTAATAACATTATTAGAATTTAAAGGACCAGCACTTATTTCCTTCTTTGTACCAATATCAATATTAGGAATTCCTATACTTGATACATTATTTGCAATAATAAGAAGATTATTAAAAGGACAACCACCATTTCAAGCAGATAAAAAACATATACATCATCAATTATTAGGAATGAATTTTTCACAAAGAACAACAGTATTAATTATATATGCAATAAATATATTATTTGCAACAGCATCAATACTATTCACACTAAAAGATCATAGGATAGGGCAAATAATGTATATAATTATATTTATAATAGTAGTTTGGTTTGTCCTACATACATCAATTATTTCTGATAAAACACCAAAACAAACAGAAATTATTAAAGAAAAAATAGGAATAAAGAAGAAAAAGAAGAAAGCAACTAGCAAGTAGTTGCTTTTTTGTTAATATATATTATAAGAATTGGAAAAATATGGTAAAATTATAACGGTGATTATTTATGGTCAATTTTGTAGTATGTGAAGATGAAAAAGACTTGAGAAAAATAGAAGTAGCAGAGATAACTAAATTTATGATGAATTATGATATAGACTATAAGATACATGAATTTAGTGATTATAATCAAAAGTTTGAAGACTATGCTAAGAAAGATGATGGGTTTAAAATTTATCTGTTAGATATAGTGACTAATAAAACATCAGGCATAAATGCCGCAAGAAAAATAAGAGAAGAGTATGAAGATTGGGTATCTGTAATTATAATGGTAACATCACATTCAGAATTTAAATATGAAGCATTATCTAGTAGATTATATTTATTAGATTTTATAAATAAATTGAATAATATGGAAAATAAAATCAAAGAAGATCTAAATATTGCTATGAAACATTATGATAATAGACAAAAACAAATTAAATATATGTATAATAGAAATTTTTATAATATAGAATTAAGAGAGATAATAAGTATTGAAAAAGAACAAGATAGTAAAAGATGTTTGGTAACTACTAAGTATGGTCAACAAGTAATACCAGGTACTTTAAATGATGTATATAAAATGTTAGATGATAGATTTTTAAAAGTCCATAAAAGTTTAATAATTAATAAAGATGAAATAAGAGAATATGAACCAAGTACTAATAAATTAACATTTAAAAATGGTGACACTACATACCTAATTTCAAGAAACAAGAAGAAGGAGTTGATGAGTTGTGTCAGAAATGATAGTTAATTTCATATGCTCAACAATAATGTCTGTAATGGGATTGATAGTTGTTAAAAATATTAGTGGAAGCAATGTTAATCTTTTTAAAACAAAGACATTTTTATTGATGTCCTTCTTGATAATTATACCAGCATTTTTTCGTAGTGGAGATTATACTTATGTATTCTCTATCTTTAGTTATATAATGATGATTATTGTATACAAAGAAATTTTAGATAGTAACTATATAAAAATAACTGTATGCTGTGGTATAATGCTATTAAGCTTATTATTTTTGGATGTAATTACAGGTACTATAGTTACTTTTATAATACCTATAAATAAAACTAGGGAAATACCATCATTTACCATAATTGCCAATTTTATATATGCAATAATAATGATTATAATATATAGTAGGCAAGTTATTAAAAATAAGTTGTCTAGATTTATTAATAAAATAGCAAATAAAAGGTCAATTAAAATTTTTTTAATTCTAATAACAGTAATAATTGCAATGTTTATGATTTTACATACTTTAACAACTCAATCTTCAATAAATATAGTTTTTACAACTAATTTCTTGATTTTTATTGTCTTTTTTCTATTAATTATTATTCTGTTTGGTGAAAGAAATAATTATGAAAACTTATCCGATGAATATGATAGCTTATTTAAATACATACAAATATTTGAGGATTGGATAGAAAAGGAACAATTAACTAGACATGAGTATAAGAATCAACTTGCTGTTTTAAGAAGTCTAACAAAAGAGAAAAAAGTAAAGGATAAAATAGATAGTATAGTTGAGGATTTTATTAATATAGATAATGATATTATAACGCAACTAAAGTCTATGCCTAGTGGAGGTTTAAAGGGGTTACTATATTATAAAATCTCAATTGCAAAGAAAAACGATATTAATATATACATTGATGTCGATGAAACTGGTGGAAAAATACTTTCTAAAATTTCTGATGATAAGCAAAAGACACTGACTAAACTATTAGGAATTTATATGGATAATGCCATAGAGGCTGCACCTGATTCAAAAAAGAAAAGTATTTCTATTGAAATATATAGGATAAAAGAAGAAGTAAGAATTGTAATTAGTAATACATATAGTAATGATGAAATTATCTCAAATAGAAATTTAAAGGGAGTCTCTACCAAGGGAAAAGGAAGAGGTAATGGACTTTACTTTGCTAATAAACTTATATCTATGAATGGATGGGTTGAAGATAGACAAGAAATAATTGATGACTTTTATATTCAAACATTAATAATTAGAAATAAAAAAGTGTAGTTAATCTACACTTTATTAGTCATTAAATGATTTTAGTGTTTCTGGTTCATCAATTGCTAGCCAAAAACATCCCATACTAGCAGCACTTGTAGCCATCATAGCAACAGCAGCAACTATAGCAGCAATTTTCTTCATTATACTTCCCTCTTTTCCTTTTTATAATTATTATAAGGTTGTCCCAGTATCATGTATGAAATAGGACAAACAACAATAGATTGGATCATCATTGCAATGCAAAGCATTATTGATACCTCATAACTATCTATTATTAAACTTATAACCAAATATAATATTCCTATTAAGGTTGTAATTATCTTTCTGATAATTCTTTTTTTTCTGTTATAGAAAGGTCGCTTAATAGTATCTGCAGGAGCAAATATTAAGTATATAATTATATCAATTATTCCAAGTACTAGTATTATATTTTTTGATAAATGGATATTTAATAAAATATAAGGTAATAATACAAATAAAATTAATGATGTAATTAAACAGTCACTACTTTTACCAGCATGTACACCAAAACCAAAATATCTAATTACATTAAATAAAGCTAAAATAATAAAAACTTCTTTAAATATACCTAATAAAAATGCAACTATAACAATTACTACTAATTTAGTAAGTGTTAAATATAAACCCTCTAAACCATATAATAATTTTTCTATTTCTTCATCAGAATAGTCATTATATTTTTTTAGAAAATTTAAAGAATTATTTAAAAATAAAGTCTTCATATTGCCTCCTACGATAAGAATAATAACACCATAAAAAAGGCATATTTAAAAAATGGATTATTATGTAATAATCAACTATATTCTTGATGAAAAGAGTATTAATTGTTGCAGATTGATACATAAAAAGGAATAAAAACTGCATTTAAAGGAATTACTAAATATAGAAGTTTTATACTTGATACAATAGTGAACGCCGGCTATTGAAGGTAGTAATATGGGTAAGAAAAGAGGTGTATAAAGAGTGGTTGGAAAAGTGAAGTGGTTCAATAATGAGAAAGGCTATGGATTTATTGAATATAAGGAAGATGAAGATATATTTGTACATTATTCAGCAATTGAAAGTGATGGATATAAAACATTATCCGAAGGACAATTTGTTGAATTTGATTTAATAGAAACAACTAAAGGATACCAAGCAGTAAATGTAAAGTTAGTAAAAGAACCAGCTATAACAAAATAGGTGGTTTTTTTATGAAGGTTGTGCTACAATATTTTTAAGGAGGCGATTATATGGAAATTATTATTCGCGGAGACAAGATGAAAATTACAGATTCAATGAAAGAATACATTGAAGAAAAAATAGGAAAGGTTAAAAAGTATATTGAAAACTCTGATAATTATAGAGCAACAGTAGTAGTTAGAGAAAAAGGTCATAAACAAATAGTAGAAGTTACTATACCTTTAAAATCATTTATACTAAGAAGTGAAGAAGCACAAGATGATTTTCATGCTGCTGTAGATATTACTGTAGATAAATTAGAAAGACAAATCAGAAAAAATAAGACTAAGATAATGGCAAAACAAGCTAAGACTTATGATTTCTCATTTGCTGAAATTCCTGAATATGAGGAAGAGGAAGAAGAAAAAGTAATTAAACATAAGAAAGTAGAAGTAAAACCAATGGATGAAGAAGAAGCTATTATTCAAATGGAACTTCTAAACCATCAATTCTATATGTATAAAGACAGTGATACTAATAAATATGCTGTTGTATACAAGAGAAAAGATGGGGGATATGGTGTTATTGAGTCAGAATAATCAATAAAATAAAAGAAAGTTAGCTATATTGCTTTAAATCTTTCTTTTTTTTTGGTAAAATAAATAGTTGAGGAGATGAGAGAATGAGTATATTAAAGATTTTCGATCATGAGTATAAAGAATTAAAAAGGTTCAATCGTTTGGCAGATCAAATTATGGAACTAGATGAAGAAATGTCTAAACTTACAGATGAAGAGTTACAACATAAGACAGTTGAATTTAAAGAAAGATTAGCAAATGGTGAAACTTTAGATGATATATTAGTAGAAGCATATGCAACAGCAAGAGAAGCATCATATAGGGTTATTGGAGAAAAACATTTCTATGTTCAAATTCTTGGAGCTCTAGCAATTCATTTTGGTAATATTGCTGAAATGAAAACAGGTGAAGGAAAAACATTAACATCTGTATTACCTGCATATTTAAATGCTTTAGAAGGAAATGGAGTACATGTAATTACAGTTAATGAATATCTAGCAGGACGTGATGCTGATTGGATGGGTGGAATTCATAGATTCTTAGGATTAACTGTAGGAGTTAATACTAGAGATCTTTCTGCAAAAGAAAAACAAGAAGCATATAATTGTGACATTACATACTCTACAAATAATGAAATAGGATTTGATTATTTACGTGATAACATGGTTGTACGTAAAGAAGATAGAGTTCAAAGACCATTAAATTTTGCTATTATAGATGAAGTTGACTCAGTTTTAATAGATGAAGCAAGAACTCCACTTATTATTTCTGGTGGAGAAATGGCTAGTGCTAACCTTTATATAGATGCTGATAACTTTGTAAAAGGGTTAAAAGAAGATGAAGGTTATATCTATGATGAAAAAACAAAATCAGTAACATTGACTGATGAAGGAACAGCAAAAGCAGAAAAAATATTCCATGTTAATAATTTATATGAAGTAGAAAATGCTACTTTAGTACACTATATTAATCAAGCATTACGTGCAAACTATGCAATGAAAAATGATGTTGATTATGTAGTACAAGATGGTGAAATTGTTATAGTAGATCAATTTACTGGTCGTTTAATGAAAGGTAGAGCATATTCTGATGGTCTTCATCAAGCTATTGAAGCTAAAGAGGGAGTTACAATAAATCAAGAAACAAAGACTTTAGCTACTATAACATTCCAAAACTTATTTAGAATGTATAAGAAATTATCTGGTATGACAGGAACAGCAAAAACAGAAGAAGAAGAGTTTAGAAGTACATATAATATGTATGTTATTGAAATTCCAACAAATAGACCTGTAATCAGAGATGATGAACCAGATTTAGTTTATGCTACACGTGAAGCTAAGTATAGAGCAATCATAGAATTTGTTAAAGAACGCTATGAATTAGGACAACCAGTTTTAATTGGTACAATTGCAATTGAAACATCTGAACTTATTAGTAACCTCCTAAAACAAGCACATATACCACACGAAATATTAAACGCAAAGAATCATGCTCGTGAAGCAGAAATCATTTCTAAAATAGGACAACATAAATCTGTAACAATCGCAACAAATATGGCTGGTCGTGGAACTGATATTAAACTTTCAGATGAAATAAAAGCTTTAGGAGGATTATGTGTTGTAGGTACTGAACGTCATGAATCTCGTCGTATTGATAATCAGTTACGTGGACGTTCTGGTCGTCAAGGTGATCCTGGATATACTCAATTCTTTGTATCAATGAAAGATGATTTAATGATTAGATTTGGTTCTGATAGAATAGGTGCAATGATGGAATCTATGGGATTAGGAGACCAAGCAATAAAAAGTAAAACATTTACTAAATCAATAGGTACAGCTCAAAAGCGAGTTGAAGGAAATAACTTTGATATACGTAAGCAATTATTACAATATGATGATGTAATGAATGATCAAAGAGATATTATGTATAGAAAAAGAAATGAAATTTTAGATTCTGAATCTATTCATGAAACAGTAATAGAAACATTTACAAATCATATTTCAGATTTAGTTAAATCACATATTGAACCAGAAGGATATCTAACAGAACAAGACTTAGAAGATATTAAAGATTTTGCTAATGAAAATTTATTAAAGAAAGATATAAAAGTATCAGATATAGAAAATTTAGAAGTAGATGAAATAATAGAAACTTTAAAAGATTTAGTAGTATCTGAGTATGATGAAAAGTTAAGTGAAGTTCCAACAGAAATATCAGATGAATTTGAAAAAGCTATATCTCTACAAGTAATAGATCATTATTGGATGGAACATATTAACACAATGTCTCATTTAAGAGAAGGAATCTACTTAAGAGGATATGCACAAGAAGATCCATTACGTGCATACACTATGGAAGGTTTTGATTTATTTGATGAGATGGTTCAAAAGATAGATAAAGATATCTCAACATTCTTACTTCGTGCAGAAATAAGACAAAATATTGAAAGAAAAGAAGTTAGTGAGAAGAAAATAACTAATGATTCAGAAGAATCTGCTCCTAAGAAAAAACCAAAAAGAGTTAATAAAATAGGACGAAATGATCCATGTCCATGTGGCTCA
>CACZTK010000037.1 GCA_902784095.1 uncultured Erysipelotrichaceae bacterium
ACAACAAATATGTGGTATTATTTCAATACAAATAAGTTTTATAGTAATGAAGCATGTACAACTGAAATAACTTCTATAACGAAACCAACTAGGTCTAATTATGTATTTAAAAGATATTATGGAGATGGAACGCATGGTGGTGGTAGCGGTGAAAGTTATATAAATAGTGGTGGATCATGGTATAGTGATTTATGTACTGATATTTATGAAAATGCAACATTATATGCTGAATGGACTGAGGCAACAGCTTCTAATAATGTAAATGGAACGACAACATATTATACATCTTTGCAAAGTGCATTAGATGCTAGTACGTCAGGTACAACTACATTACTTAAGAATACTTCAGAAACAATAAGTGTTTCATCGTCTGCCAGTAAAACATTAAATTTGAATGGAAAAACTCTTACTGGAACGCTAACTAACAATGGTACTTTGACAATTAATGGAAATGGGACTATTACTACTAGTGATGCATACACAATTAAAAATAATAAAACACTGACAATTCAAAACGGAAGTTTTATTGGAAGTGGTACTGAAACGCAAACTTCATATAATGAAAGGTGGATGGACAAGGCTGTCATCTATAACCCTAGTGGGTCTACTGTTAACATAAATGGTGGTACGATAACTTCTAATGATAATATAAAGACTGGATTGGCTAATGGAGGAAGTGCGTCAATCAATGGAGCAACAATCGAAACAACAAAATCAGCGCATGCAGTTTTTACTGATACTACTGGTAATACTGTAATGAATTCAGGAACAGTTAAGGCTAGCTATTCAGGTAGTCAGACTGCATTTATGGTTCATGGTGATGCTACTATTAATGGTGGAAGTATTGTATCATCAGCTTTTGGTTATGTAGCAAGAAATGGAAAAACATCAAGCATAAAAAATTGTAGTATTACAGTAAGTAGTGGGGGAGTATCTGTGTTAGCAGATACCAATGCATCCTCAATTATAATAACTGATTCGTATTTATCGCAATCCAATAGTAATGGTGAAGTAGTCTCAGCTATAAATGGTTCAGAGATAAGAATAAATAACACAACAATAACTGCAAACAAAATTACAGGAACTGTACTTTGGATAAATCAACTTCAAACATACTATTCGGCTATGTGGTGGGGTGCAGCAATTACTCAGTGTCCATCGTGGCCAAGTAATGGTTCGCCTTATTGGTATAATGCATCATATTATACAAATGCACAATATGGTAATTATTATGCTTGTATAATTGATAAGGCACAATTTTCTTCACCAACGAATTCTTGGACTACTCATTTGTATAATGGCTCAACATTTGTATTTAGTAGCGGTTGGACATGGAAATAGAAAACATCATAAAATTAATTTATGGTGTTTTTTTATTTTTTATGTATGATTAGCACTCTGACTTGACAACTGCTAATTATTGAGTATAATATTATCTGAAAGGGGAGATTAATATGTATGGATATAATGAAAATAATGAAGATGAAAATGTTTTAGAGAAGTATGGACGAGATATTACACAAGATGTAAGGGATGGTAAAATAGATCCTGTTATTGGTCGTGATGAGGAAATTAGAGCTATTACTAGAATACTTTCTCGTAAGACAAAGAATAACCCAGTATTAATAGGAGAACCAGGAGTAGGTAAAACAGCAGTAGTAGAAGGTCTTGCTGGAAGAATTGTAAGAGGTGATGTTCCAGCTAGCTTAAAAAATAAAACACTATGGGAATTAGACTTGTCTGCTTTAATTGCAGGTGCTAAATATCGTGGTGAATTTGAAGAAAGATTAAAGAAAGTATTATCAAAAGTTAAAGATAGTGCTGGTGAAATCATTATGTTTATTGATGAAATTCATATGATTGTTGGTACAGGAAATACAGAAGGAGCAATGGATGTATCTAATATATTAAAACCAATGCTTGCTCGTGGTGAAATACATTTAATTGGTGCTACTACATTAAATGAATATCGTATGTATATTGAAAAAGATGGAGCATTAGAAAGAAGATTTCAACGTATTATTGTATCTGAACCAAGTGTAGAAGATACTATTACAATACTTAGGGGATTAAAAGAAAGATTTGAAATACATCATGGTGTTACAATTAAGGATCAAGCACTTATTTCAGCAGCAACACTTTCAAATAGATACATAACAGATAGATATTTACCAGATAAAGCAATCGATTTAGTAGATGAAGCTTGTGCAACTATTCGCGTTCAAATGGATTCAGTTCCAACATCACTTGATAAATTAACTAGAAAAATAATGAAATTACAAATAGAACGTGAAGCTATAAAGAAAGAAAAAGATGAAAGTTCTATAAAAAGAAGAAATGAAATTGATGAGGAATTAGATAAATTAAAAGAAAAAGAAAAAAAATTAAAAGAAGATTGGAATAATGAAAAAAGTATTAATGAAGATATAAAAGTAATTAAGAAAACTTTGGAAAAAGCTAAGTTTGATTTAGATAGAGCAGAGTCTGACTATGATTTAGAAAATGCTGCTATTTTAAAACATGGTACTATTCCAAAACTAGAAAAAGAACTTGAAGAAAAAAGAAAGTTAAGTGAAAATAAACTTTTAAGTGATGTTGTAACAAGTGATGATATTGCAACAGTTATATCAAAATGGACTAATATTCCAATTACTAAATTAATGAGTAGTGAAAAAGAAAAACTAATTAACTTAGAAGAGAATATGAAAAAAAGAGTTATAGGACAAGATGAAGCATTGAACTTGGTATCATCATCAATTTTAAAGAGTAGAAGTGGTATTAAAGATCCAAATCGCCCAATAGGTTCATTCTTATTCTTAGGACCAACTGGAGTAGGTAAAACAGAAGTAGCAAGAACTCTTGCATATGAACTATTTGATGATGAAAGTCATATGATTAGAATTGATATGAGTGAATATATGGAAAAATTCTCAGTTTCTAGATTAATTGGATCACCTCCAGGATATGTAGGATATGAAGAAGGAGGCCAACTAACAGAAGCAGTTAGAAGAAATCCTTATAGTATAGTTTTATTTGATGAAGTAGAAAAAGCACATCCAGAAGTTTTAAACTTATTATTACAAATACTAGATGATGGACGTGTAACTGATTCTAATGGTCGTACAGTTGATTTCAAGAATACAATTATTATTATGACTTCTAACATAGGTAGTGAACATATATTAGATGGTAATAAAGATCTAGTAACATCTGAATTAAAGAGTTATTTTAGACCTGAATTTATAAATAGAATAGATGAAATAATTGTATTTAATGCATTAAATGAAACAGCAATTTCTAAAATACTTGATAAAATTATTAAAGATATTGAAAAAAGACTTTCAAATATTAATATTCATATTGAAATTAGTGATAGTGCAAGAAAACATCTAATAGAAGATAGTTATGATATAAACTTTGGAGCAAGACCACTAAAAAGAAAAGTAAGTAGAGTAATTGAGTCTATGCTTGCTAAAATGATTATTACTAATGAAATAAAAGATAATGAAAATATATTAATAGATTATCAAAATGATGAGTATATAGTAAAAAAATAATTAAGGAGGGTTTCTTCCTTTTTTATTTGATTTTTTTTATTAAATGTGGTAAAATGGACAAGGTTTGTGCTGTTGGGAGGAAAAATTATGAAATTAATAAGAAAAAGTATTATAGAAAAAATAGATTTATCATTATACAAAACAGATATAATTGAAACTGGAAAAGTAATTATAGGTTTTACAGCTTTAGGTGTTGCTTTACTTACTAATCCTGAAATACATGAGATTAAAGAAAAAGAGTATAGTCCTTCAATAAGCTATGAAGTTGATATGAATACATATACGATAGAGGATGCTTTAGTTGATCAATGTGAAAGTATAGTAGATGATTTTGATTCAAGTGAAAGAGCATATGTAAAAGAAAGTATTATTTTAGGAGAAGTTAAAAATAATATTAAAAAAGATGAACAAGCAGCATATAAAAAGAATATATTAAATGAAGATACAGATTTAGAACTTAAAGAACAGTTAATGGTTTTAGCAGAATCTATTTCAAAAAATCCAGAAAGTTATAATTTAGACAATACCATATATACAGATGGTGTTTCAGAATATCTTGGAACATATGTAGTTACATCTTATTGTGGATGTAGTTCATGTTGCGGTAGTGCAACAGGACGTACTGCAAGTGATGCTATTGCAACTCCAAATCATACTCTAGCAGCTGATCCTAGTATTCCTTTTGGAACAAAATTAATGATAAATGGACAAGAATATGTTGTTGAAGATAGAGGTGGAGCAATAAAAGGTAAACATATAGATATGTTTTTCTCAGATCATAGTACAGCACTTAAAGTAGGAACAAGAAATCTTGATATATATTTAAAAAATGATGATAAAAAAGAAACAGCAATGATTCCAACAGCTAATAAAAATTTAGTTCTTAAATATCAAAAAAAAGATAAGTAAGAAATTCTACTTATCTTTAATTTTGGCTTATTTTTAGTGTAATAGTATCACAATAGTTGAACATATTACCATCAATACTTTTAGAATTAAGGAGTAATCCTGAAGGCATTCCTGTTCCAGTTTGGTATGAACAACTAAACTTAAATTTTGAATATGCTTTTTTTATACTTTCACATGTTCCAGAAGCACTATCTTTTAATAATTCATCATATATATATATTTTTTCTTTTATATTTTTATCACATGTTGGAGTAGGAGTATTATTGTTATTGTTATTGTTATTATTGCTATTGTTGTTAGAAGGTTTATTTGTATTATTATTGTTATTAGAACTACTATCATTATTATTTCTAGGTGGTTCTTTACCATTACTTAAAGTCAATGTAATAGTAGTATTAGCAGCAACTTCATTACCTGAAGATAGTGATTGTTTTAATACAGTATTCTTTTCTTTAGTGCTATTTTCATATACAAAATTATATCTTAATTTTACTCTTTCTAATGCCTTGATAGCGTCTTCTTTACTCTTACCTACGACATTAGGTACTTTAGTTTTTTCTCCTTGGGATATAGTTACAATGATAGTATCATCATTCTTTATAGTATCTCCTTGTTTATGAGAGTAACTAATTACTTTACCAGCATCAACTTCACTATCAAAAACATATTTTTCTTCATAATTAATTCCATATTTATTAGCCCAAGTTTTAAACTCATCTAAAGAATCAAATGAATTCATTACTAGTTTTCCCTTAGATAAAACAACTTTAATTATAGTTTTTTCTTCTATTACATCATTTTCATTAAAGTTAATTGATATTACTTTGTTTGCTTTTACTTGATCGTCATATTTATCAGTAAATTCTAATTTTAATTTATTTTCTATTATCCAATTAGTGATATCAACTATACTATAATCTTTTAGATTAGGTACTTTTATTTCTTTCCCCTTACTAATAGTAATTTTTACTTTAGTATCTTTATTTAATAAAGTACCAACTTCTTTATCTGTTTTAACTACATATCCACGTTTAACGTAATTAGAAAAATCGTAATCAGTTTCATATTCTAATCTATTTTGCTTAAAGAATATTTCAGTCTCAAGTAAAGATTTATTCTTTAAATCGATTAGTTTTACTTCTTTAGAATCTTCTTCTTCATCTCCAAGTGAGAATGTAAGAACTATTTCATCACTTCTTTTAACACTACCAGATTTACTTTGATCAATTAATGTATTTTTTATTTTATCTGATACTTCATAATTAACTTTAATATTATTTAGATGATTACTATTTACATATTTAACAACTTTATCAACATTCCAAGAAACCATATTAGGAATTACTATATCTTTATCAGGATTAGGTCCTTCACTTATAACAACTGTTAATTTTTTTACATTCTTAATTAATGTATCTTTAGGAGCACTTTGGCTAACTATTTTATACTCATCTACTAATTCACTATATTCATATAGCTGATTTAGTTCAACGTGATTAGCTTCGCTCCATTTAATAACTTCAGTTAAACTCTTATTAGTAAAGTCTTCTACTTTTTTTATATCTTTTATAGGTAATAAATTCATAGTATTTAAAATAGAAAATGATAAATAGATTATAAATATAATACTACTCATATAAATAGAAAATTTCTTTTTACTAGTATTAGTAATTTCTGTTATAGCAAAAAATATAGTAAATATAGTTAGTATTAAACTACTAATTAATGATAAGATAAAATCTAAATTACTTTCACTATAAATTATATTAACTGCAAAATATCCTATACTTATTAATACAACTAATATAAGTAATATTGTTAAAAATACATGTTTTCCTTTTTTCATTTATATCACTATCCCTATAGAATAATTATATAATAAAGTTATTTAAACATAAATAAATAGTAGAATTTACATGTAAAAATATTGTAAATATAATGTATATTTTTGTAAACAACATATTATAAGCATTTACTAATTAAATAAAGTTTTTTCAAGTTTCTATAGCAAAAACTTAAACTATGTTATATAATTAATATGAGGATAGAGGGTGTTATAATGGATAATTTAGATAAGGTGATAGTAGTAGGACAAGATGGTACCGAGCAAGAAGTAGAAGTAGTAACATTTTTAAATAGTAAAGATAATATGAATCAATATCTAGTTTTTTCTAAGGGAGAAAATCAACCTAATGGAGATGTAATAATATACATATCAAAAATTAGAGAAGAAGACGGAAGTATGAAATTAGACGAAATAGTTGATGATAATGAATGGAAAGAAGTTCAAGGCCTATTAAAAGAAATAGCTAATGCATAAAGAGGAATATTATGAATAGTAGATTTGATTATAAAGAATCCATTAATAGTATTAAAGCTAGTTTATTTGATATATATGAAAATCAAGAAGAAATGATTGGATTAGAAGAAAATGATAGTATAAGAGATGCTAGATTAAATAGATTTATAGAATTAAAGAATATTTCAGCAAGTCTTATAAATAAAATTGAACTTTTATATGAGTCTAATTTACAAATGAATAGTGTAGTAGAAGAAAACACTAATAATTATGATACTAGTATTGATGAATCTCAAGAAGAGATATATGAAGAACCAACTATTGAAAAAGAAGAAGTTTTTGAAGACAATGCAGAACAAAATGTTGAAGAAGAACCTACTATAGTAGAATCTTTTCCAGAGGAAATAGATCAAAATAGTCAAATAGAAGAAACAGAAGGTATAGAAGAAGAAAATGATGATAATACTACTAGTATAGAAAAATTACCAAAGTATTATTTAAATTGCGATTTTAGTAAAATAAACTTTGCTTATGTGCCACAAGAAATATATGACAAAATAAAGAAAATTGAAGTTACTGAAGATAATGATGCAAGTTTTAATGAAGAAATTGAAAAGACACCTGAAGAAACTATAGAAGAAGATAATAGTGTAGATAATCACTTTTATAAACAAGATGAGGCAACACCTAAAGGAATTATCGTTAGAAGTGATCAATATATGAAATTAGCTCTATCTAGACATAGGCAAGCAGGAGTGTTAGAAGAAGCTAAAGAATATAGAAAAGAAGAAGTAAAAAGAAGACAAAGAGAGAATCAAAAAAAGGAGTTAGAAAAAGCAGAATTAAAATTTGATATATAAGAGGGATGAATATGAAAAAAGAAAGTAATAGTTCTCGTAGTATTGTAACAAAAGATGTAGTGTCAAAAGAAATTGAAGTGATTACTGCTGATAATAATGATAAAACTACTCTAAATTATAATGAATATAGAGAAGAACTTTCTCATGCCTATAAAAAGACAAGAATGGATAATTCTGTAGTTTCAACATTTTCTATAAATGATGATATATGTAAACATGTCTTAGTAATAAAAAAAGAAGATAAAGAAAGAATAATTAAAAAACATATATTTAAGTATGATGAAGATTTTATAAATAAATTTTTAGTTCCAATGATAGAAGATTATAAAAAAGAAAACTTTATTTTTGACTCTAAAGTAGAATTAATGGGTGAAAATAATTCTAACCTTGTTATTAGAACAAAATTAAATGATAGTCTAATAATATTAGGAAGTAGGGTAGAAATTGCTAATAGATTAGAAAAAATTATTAGTGGAAGAAAAGATGAACCTTTAAATGAGAGTGGACTAAGTAATTTTGTTGCTATAGGGTTACTATTATTATCGATGGTAATGTTAATAGCAGGTATAATAATATTAATAAGTATAAGATAAGAACTTAGGTTCTTTTTTCTTTACATGTAAATTCTTGTAAATTGACTAAAGACTAATATTATGATAATATATTAACAAGCTTGTAATAGTATAATATAAACAAGTATATGAGGTGAAAATATGAAATCAAGAGTTGTAGCAATAACTCTAACAATATCAGGAATATTTATGATAAATATGGCAGGTATTGTAAATGATGAAATATCAAATAAAAAAGAAAATAAAGCAAATAATAATGCAGTAGATATAGCAAATGTTATAAATATGTCTTCTTCTAATAGAGAATCTAATGTAGAAGTAGTGAATATGAATTTAACAGAGAATAATTCAAATGTTGAAGAGATGAAAATGGAACAAGCTCCACAATCAGTTTATATTCCACCACGTGTAGAAGTCTATGAAGGAATGACATTAGAAGAACTAGGTGAAAAATTAAATCATAGTTTAGGAACAACAACTTTAGCAAACAAAGGATTATTAATTGCAACAAAGTGTATAGAGCTAGGTGTAGATCCTTATATAGCAACAGCAATAATGTTACATGAAACAGGGTGCCCACGTAATTGTAGTAAATTACTTGTAACTTGTAATAATGTAGGTGGTCAAAAAGGTTCACCACGTTGTGGAAATGGAAGTTATAAGTATTATGAAACATTAGATGAAGGTATAACTGGACATATAGAAAATTTATCAAGAAATTATTTTTCTCAAGGAAGAAATACAATTGAAACAATTGCTCCTAAGTATGCAGAAAGTACAGAATGGCCAGGAAAAATTAATTGGTTTGTTGGAAAAATAAGAGAATCATAAATAGTGAGAAATCACTATTTTTTTTGCCTTTTTTGCATATAATATAATGAGCATAGGTGTAAAGTATTTGACAAAAATGCTAATTTATGCTATAATGTATAACATGATTGATGGCACATTATTCTAGTCAATCACTTTATTATGAAGACGGGATTAAACAACCGTTAAAGAGCATATCTGTGAAACCTTTGGTGTTTGCTTCTTACGCCCAGTTTGGGGTGGATGCTGAGGGGTTAGGGTATAGGGCGCTCGTAATGGCATACGACAAACGACCCTATATTTGTGGAGACCTAAGCTTGTAGTGAGCCTAAACGTGAATAACTGATGGACTTGTTACGACTTGGGCTAGGAACCTGTATTGTGGCGAAAGTTATGTGCAGTGTAGCTTGTCTTGAGTGATGGTATCGGGATAAATGATCTTGCTTATACAGTTGGCCGACTATATAAGTATTGCATTTTGAAATTATCATTGCAAAAAAGAATTAATAATAAAGCTTGGTGAGGAAATCTCCTAGAGTGCTATTGACATAGGATTGCAGTGGGTACTAAGTGGTAATCAAGTCATATGTTTAGGTAACAACATATTGATTCTTTTAAAGGGGAACCGCATTTCTGGTAACGGATTTGTAAGAATCAGGGAAACCCTACTTGACCTAAGGCTCAAAGTTTACTATGTTGATCGCCATTAATTAAAAATGAAAACAAATAGTGGGAAACCACTGTTTTTTTGTTATAATTATAAATAGGTGATAATTTCTATGAGAAAAGAAGAAAAACAACGTGTAAAAGATGCTTTAGAAAACTTAAAGGTAATAACTAGAAGAAAAGAAAAAATAAAGAAAGAATTAGTAGATACTAGATGGATAATAACAATCATTTTAATTTCATTTACAATATCTTTTGGACTATCTTTTATATCAGAAATAACTGTTCCTAATTTTAATTTAATTGTTGGTATCATAGTAGCACTATTATTTATATTTATAGGTATATTATTTGATATTATAGGTGTTAGTGTAACTGCTGCAGATGAAAAAGTTTTCCATTCGATGAATTCAAGAAAAGTAAAGGGAGCAGATGTTGCAGTTAAATTTAAAAAGAACAGTGATAAAGTATCAAGTTTTTGTTGTGATGTAATAGGTGATATTTGTGGAGTAATATCAGGTTCTACTGCAGTAACTATTTCATTATTAATCAATAAAGCTACAAATATTAATCTATTATTTATCACTTTAATAGTAACTGCAACAATATCTGCAATAACAATTGGAGGTAAAGCAATAGGTAAGAGTTTTGCTATAAATAAATGTGATATTATTTTATATGAATTTTCTAAATTTGTATCCAATTTTTATAAAATAAAATAATATAAAAAAGAAGGACTTTTGTATTGAAAAAGTGTCTTTTTTTTTTTATAATAAAGTTAATAATAAAATGGTAAAATAGGGTACTTATATAGAGAAGGTGTTATGATGTCTAAGCAAGATATTAAGAAAAAAAGAAAGACAGTTATTACAAAGAAAACAGCAAGAATCGATAATAGATTTCAAAAAAGCAGAATATTTGTAATGGCATTTGTCTTACTAGTAACTATGATGAGTGGAAGCTATGCATATTTAACAACAACACTAAATGCAGAAAAAGATACAGAAATAGTTGCGGGAACATTAAAAATAAAATATAAAGATAAAAATCGTATAAGCTTAGATAATACATACCCAATGAGTGATAAAGAAGGAATGACAACAGAACCATATAGTTTTACAATAGAAAATACAGGAAGAATAAAAGGAAAATATGAAATAAGTTTAGAAGAAAGTGAAGGAAATAGCCTAGATAAAAGTAATATAAGATATTCCCTAAAAGAAGGAGACGGAGCTTGGAGTGAAGCAAAATCACTAGAAGACGGAATCATATTAAAAAGTGATGGTTTAATAGAATCAGGAGATAGTATAGAATATAAGTTAAGAATATGGTTAAAAAGTGATGCTAAAAATGAAGTACAAGGATTAACATATAAAGCAAAAGTAGTAGTAGATGTAGTACAAGAAAATGCAAGTAATATAACAACAACAAATCCAGTAATAAGATTAAATGG
>CACZTK010000038.1 GCA_902784095.1 uncultured Erysipelotrichaceae bacterium
AATTTATAATCAAAATTATATAAATCTTCAAATTGTAATTTAACAAAGAAATTCATTGAATCTAACATACCTAATGCACATACTATTAATGTACAACAACCAACTACTCCAGCAAGACCCATAAAAGTTCTCATTTTGTTTCTTAATATATCTCTTATATTCCAAATACTTTCAAATTTTAATTTCTTAAAAACTCCTTTTTTGGTTATATCAAGAACATTGCCTTTAACACTAGGAATTTTAGTCCTTAATGTTTCAGCAGGATTTTCTTTTAATATACTTCTACCAGTTATATAAGTTATTAAGGCTACTATAGTTATAACTATTAATGAAACATAATAACTTGATATATTCATAGCAGGTGTTCCATTTGGTATTTCAAAAAATTCCATCTCTAAATCTATAAATACTCTACCTATAGCAAAGTAGCCTAATATTAGACCTAAAATACTTGCAAAAACGCTAATCCAAAATCCATAACCTATATAGTGTAATAAGATTTTATTATTACTAAATCCTAGAGCTTTAAGTGTTCCTATTTGAGTTCTCTGATTTTTAACAACCCTAGTCATAGTTGTCAAACTTGCAAGCATTGCTATAAATAAGAATATTCCAGAAAAAACTCCTACATAAGTTTTTCCTTCATCTATTTCTCCTTGATAAGCTGTATATGAAGCTGTATCCTCTATGTTTATAATTGCTTTCGCATTCTTAACTTTATCTTCGATTGTATTTTTAACATCATCTTTCTTATTTTTATCTTTTACATCAACCATTATGCTAGAAAATGGAATATAATCTTTATAATTAAAATTAGGCATCGCAATATCAAACACTTTTTCATCTGTTATATTTGCTTCTTTCATAACTAGTGATTTAATGTATTCTTCAGTTATTTCATTTGTACTCATATAAGCAAATCCAAATTCTTTTCTATCTGGATAAAGTTCTGATTCATCTCTTGTATCATATAAATGATCTGGAACATTGATTTTACCTAATACTTTTTCATGAAGTTCCATTGACTCATATTTAACAAGTATAGTATCACCAATTTTTATATTGTTTTCTTCACAATAGAAATTGTCTAGCCAGACTCCACTTTTATTTGCATCAAATTCTTCTCCATCAATTACATAAAATTTAGAGATATTATTTGATTCAATAAAATTAAGAAGTAATATCTTATCATCATCAGTAGTAGCACTGACAGAAAGTTTTAGTTCTGCATCTTTAACGTTGCCAATATTTTTTATTTCTTTTAAATCATTATGGTTTAAATATCCTAAGACATTTAAATCTTGTAAATTATTTTCAGAATAAAACTTATTTGCTGTTTTAGTCATACCATCCATATATGACTCAATTCCAGCATATGCCATTATTCCTATCATAATCATTAAAAAGATTGTTATAAATTGAGATAAGTTGTTACGAATATCTCTAACCATTTTTCTTTTTAACATAACTACCACTTAACCTCATCTATTTTTTTTGGATGTTTATTAAGAATACTTTCTTCAACCTTACCATTTTTGATTCTAATAACTCTATCAGCAATATCTGCTATTAATGAGTTATGAGTAACAATAATAACAGTTGTATCATTATCGCTTTGTTTTCTTAAAAGTTTTAATACTTCTACACCTGTTTTTGAATCAAGTGCTCCTGTTGGTTCATCACATAATAATACTTTTGGATTTTTCATAATAGCTCTCGCAATAGAAACTCTTTGTTGTTCTCCACCTGATAACTCTCCAGGAAATTTATCAGCGTGTCTTAGAAGACCAACACTTTCTAAAACATCTTTAGAATTTTTAGATGTATTAGTAACATCCTTAATCAAATTAACATTCTCATCTACGGTTAGTGTAGGCATAATATTATAAAATTGGAAAATGAAGCCAACATCATTTGCTCTATATCTAGTTAATTCTTTATCATCATATTTAGCAATATCATTTTCTCCAATCAAAATAGATCCTGATGTGGCTTTATCCATTCCCCCAAGTAAATTTAAAAGTGTTGATTTTCCAGCACCAGATGGTCCAAGTATAACTACAAACTCACCCTGATTAATGCTTAAATTTATTCCATCAAGAGCATTAAATTCTTGTTCTCCAATGGTATATGTTTTTTTTAAATTTTTTAGTTCAATAAAACTATTCATAACTTTCCCTCTTTCTAAATATGAAATATATTTCATATTTATTATATTCTTCTTGCGATAAATAGTCAACAAAAATATGAATATTATTTCATATTATAAAAATATATGGTATAATTTACTCATGAGGTGAACTTTTATGATTGATAATATTAGAGAACCAAGACAACAAAGAGCTATTGAAAAAAAAGAAAAAATAATAGAAGCAGGATTTAATTTAATATGCGAAAATGGATACTATAATACAAATACTGCAGAAATTGCAAAAAAAGCATCAGTATCTACAGGAATTGTATACCAATACTTTAAAGATAAATATGATATTCTAATTCTTGGATTAGAAAAATATGGTGATGACATCTTTTTTCCTATGTTAAAGACAAAAGACGTTAAATTTGATAAAAAAGATTTTGATAAATTACTAAAACAAATGATTAATCATTATATAAGTAACCATAAAGTATCTAATACTGCCCATGAAGAAATAATGGCAATGGTTCATTCAGATAAAAGAGTTGCTGAATATTACTATAAAAGAGAATTAGAAATGACTAATTCTCTCAAAGAAATTCTATTAAGTAATGGTTTTATAGATGATAATTTATCTGAAAAGGTACACATTATGATGGGATTAATTGATAATTTATGTCATGAAGTAACTTATCATAAACATAGTGATATGAATTATAATATCATGGAAAATTTAGTTATAGATAGTATTAAAAATCTATTTAAAAACGACTTAGATTAGTCGTTTTTGTGTGTTCATAAAAGAAAATATTAAATAAATATAAGCATAAGTATATCAGCAATTAAATGACTAAATGCATGTGATATCATTGCATATCTAATGTTATACTTTCTATAAAGATATCCAAATGCTAATCCAATTCCACCATTAAATAAGAAGCATCTAAATACTATAATTGGTGTTAATGTAGTCATAGTAGCAGTTGATGGAAGATGTCCTGCTGAAAAAAGTAATGCAGCAAAGACATTCGCAATAATAAATACCATAGTTGGTATTTCTTTTTTCTTTAATATCTTAGATATTATAAATACTATTAAAGACATGAAGAATAATCTCATCATTACTTCCTCAATAATACCTCCAACTAGTAAACCTGCAATCATTTTATATATTGTTGGTTTAACAGTATATTGTTCGGCTATCCAAGTATTCATTGAACCAAATAACAATTTATCTCCAGGAAATAAAATTAATGCAACAATAATAGTTATTATAGTTGTAGTAATAATAGCTTTCTTATCTACCTTAAATTTATTCCATAAATTAATTTTCTTAGATAAGAAAATACCAATTATGGCAAGTACTAAACCAAATGTAATACTATATTGAAGCATTGAAGCTAATCCTAACATTTCTTTTGTTACATTTTGTTCTTGTATTTGCTTTAATTGTTCAGGAGATAATAAATCGTAACTATATAATCCAACACAATATCCTCCAATTAATCCACCTATTAATACTAACAATAAGAACTTCCAATTCTCTTTTAAAACATTTTTCATATGTACTCCTTTTTTCACTTTTTTAGATCTTTACAAGTATCTATTACAATATCTCTTAATTTTTCTTTATCATCTATATCTTCTACTAAATACATTGATTTTGCTCCTTCATAAGGAATAGTCTCTTGCATACCATATTCTTTATTACTATCAACTATTTTCACAAGCAGTCTATCATCATAAATACCGCCAAACAATACTCCGTTGTGGTATAACAAATACTCACCCATCATAGGTCTACAAGTAATATCATCTAAAAGATTTAATTGTTCTAAAATATAATTCTTATACCCTTTTGTTGTAGCCATATAATCAACCCCATTCATGAATATTATATCACATTAATTTTATTTCAAAAATACCTGCGAAAATGTATCTAAAGTAAATTTTTTAGCAAAGAAAAAACTCACGTCCCTTATTTTATGCGGGTTTGCGAGTTTATTTGCCACAACATTTTTTATATTTTTTACCACTGCCACATGCTCCCTTTTTGAGCATATTATCACTATATTTGGTACATATAGTATTATGGCTTTTAGCCTTA
>CACZTK010000039.1 GCA_902784095.1 uncultured Erysipelotrichaceae bacterium
ATCAATATTAAAATTCTTCAATTCCCTTTCTGCAATTTTTTTACCCTTAATAATTTCCAAGAAATTTTTATCAATAAATTCTTTTAAATTATCATCTAAATCATCAACATAAACAAAACATGCTTCTACATTATTATCAATATTAGTTAAATTGTACTTCATAAAACCAACTCACTTCGAAAAAATAGCAGTATCCATCTTAAAAAGACGATACTGCTATCTTATAATACGATTATACCATATTTTGGCAATTTATTATATATATTCCTCGAAGAAAGTCAATTTACCACTAGGGTTATCACCACTACCAGCATTTATATGATTAGATAATATAATTACATCGTTTCCATTGCCATAAAAACTAAGATCTTTATTTACCCTATCAGTTAGATCAAGTGTTACATCTCCATCTCTTGTTAGTGATGATTTAATACCTAATTCATCAAATCTTTTCTTTATATATTTAGATATTTTTAATGTTAAATCTTTTTCAATTATTCCGTTTGCTGATGATTCTGGATTACTACCACCATGCCCAGCATCAATTACAATACGTTTATTATTCATGAATATCACCTATATTAAGATATGATAATACTAAATATAATTATATTACTCTCTTCAGGGGGAAGAGAACAAAAAAAAGAGTATTAAATACTCTACCTAATTATTAATTGTTGTCCTATACTTAACATAGATGATAATAGATTATTATCTTCTATTATTTTATCTACTGTTGTATTAAATCTTCTTGCTATAGAGTATAATGTATCTCCTCTTTGTACTGTGTAATACTCTTGATTGGTTTGTGGTATTTGTAATTGTTGACCTATACTTATTGTTGTTGAAGTGAGATTATTATAATTAATCAAATCATTTACATTAATTCCTAATTTTCTTGCGATAGCCCAAAGACTATCTCCCTTTTGTACTACATAGATATTATCTTCTATTGGTTCACCTTCTTTTTTTAATTTCAATTGTTGTCCAATAGATATGGTATTAGAAGTTAGATTATTAATTTGTTTTAATTGTTCTACTGATACACCTGTTTTTCTAGATATTGACCATAGAGTATCTCCCTTTTGTACTACATAAACATCATCTTCTGTTTTTTCTGGTATATTAGGTAATGTTTGTCCTGGATTAAAATAAGGAATATTCATGTAATTTGCTACTGCTTTAACTACTCCTTCTGCATAATCTAATAAATTATTTTTTAATTTATTTAAATCTTTATTATTATCAATAAAACCATATTCTATTAATACTGATTGTCTAGGATCTGTTTCTCTAATTATATAATAATAATCTTTATTAGGATTCTCAGGTAATCTTCTTTGGTATACTTTTCTTTTTACTTGTCCTGCATCTCCTATATTATTTAATATCATATTAGCAAGTCTATCATTATTTCTTAATCCATATACTACTTCTGCTCCTTCTCCACCTCCAGCATTAATATGATTAGATAAAACTATTACATTAGGATTCTTCTTTGATATTTGATTTATTAAGTTTATTCTTTCATTCTTTGGTAAATCCTTATCAGTAGTTCTTGTTATAACTGCTGGAATACCCAATTCTTTTAATCTATCATAAATATACTTTGAAACTCTTAATGTAAAATCTTTTTCTAAATTATTACCATTAACAGCTCCACTATCGACGCCACCATGTCCAGCATCAACAACAACTAAGAAGTCATCATTATTTATCATTTAAATCACCTATACTAATATATGAAAAAAGCACATTTAATGTGCTTTTTTGTATAAATGTTTACTTGAAAATTTCTGAATTTGTAGTTATGTTATTTTAATGACATAGACTATTTTCTTATGTACATAACATTATACTCTAACTATAGAGTAATCCTATTTTTTTATTAGTTCTATATCTACTTTATCAGATATGTTTTAATTATTCCTGAATTTCTTTACTGACTGCAGGCTAAGAAATACATAATCTCTGTGATGCCTCACAAAATGTCTTGCTCCTAGCGCAAATATAAAAAACTCTGTACAAGTTTAAATTAATATCTGATATCATTGATTTACCCTTTCTACTATCCTAATATTAATACTATTATTACCAACTTGGTAAGAGCAAGTTTCTCCTATCTTCTTTTTGTAAATTGCTTTACCTATTGGACTATTTAAAGATATTTCTTTAATTTCCAAATCAGTGTCTGGAATAAATTTACCTGTCAATTTAATATCTTCAATCTCCTTTTCTCCGTCTAAGTATATAAACTCTACTCTTATAATATCATCTATATTAACACAACTAGAATCTTGTATATCATTTATTAGTTTTAGTTTTTTTTCTTGCTCTAACATTTTATTGATTTCCACATCAATCATTCTATTTTTTCTAACTGCCTCCTCATAAATAGGATTATCATGCCAGCCATCACCAACGAAATCTTTGTATGATTGACTCATCACATTTGCATTTGATAAATTTGATTCTCTTAAACTTTCCAATTTTTCATAAAATTGTTTATATCCTTCTTCATTTACTAATATATCATCCATAAGTTTCCTCTCCGCCACTATTATATCATTAGTAATTAAGGATGTAAATTAAATGAATTTATTAATTAGAAGTGATTATTTACAACTTTTTTAATTAGATAATTCCTCAAATACTTTTGATAATCTTTCATTTATTATTAAATTTGCTCTAGAATCATATCCTGTTTTATCTTTATTAATTATTACTAAATATTTACCTCTAAATAAGTTAACTAATCCTGCAGCAGGATAAACACTTAATGATGTACCTGCTACTATCAACATATCTGCTTTAGCAATTGATTCTATTGCTTTACTATATGCTTCTTCTGGTAACATTTCTCCATATAGAACTACATCTGGTTTTATTATTCCTCCACATTCACATTTTGGAATATCTTTATTATTAAATACAAATTCTGCATCATATTCTTTATGACACTTAGTACAATGATTTTTATATACTGTACCATGTATTTCACATATATTCTTACTACCTGCTTTTGAGTGAAGTCCATCTATATTTTGGGTAACTATCATTTTTAGTTTTCCTTCATCTTCTAATTTTTTTAAATATTTATGAGTAATATTTGGTTCATACTTTAAGCAATTCATTTTATTTTTATAGTATTCATAAAATATATCTATATTATTATAAAAACAATCATTACTTAATAAATACTCTGGAGGAAAATTATATTTATTCTTTTCATTATATAATCCATCACTACTTCTAAAATCAGGTATACCACTATCTGTAGATACCCCTGCTCCTCCGAAGAAAACTATATTATTAGATTCTTCTATCATTTCTTTTAATCTATCTATATCTTTCATATTTACCTCCTATAGTTTATCATTACTTAACTCATCTATTATTTTTTTCATACTTAAAGCAATAGTTTTACTACTGGATTTTAAAAATTCTTCATATGTAATTACATTATCATTATTAGGGGTATCTGATATACTTCTTAAAACTAAGAATGGTATATTACTTAGATAACATACTTGAGCTATTGATGCTCCTTCCATCTCTACACACAATGCACCAAATTTATTATTTATTTTTTCTCCCATTTTTAATTCAGTACAGAAAATATCACCCGATGCAATAACACCTAAATTAAATTTATCTATACATTTTTTAGCTATATTAACTAAATACTGATCACAATCAATATAAGTTCCTACATTAGGAATATATCCTTTTTCATGATTAAATGCTGTAATATCAAAATCATGTTGAACTAAACTCTTTCCTATTATAATATCTCCTATATTTAAATCATTACTTATTCCACCAGCTACTCCAATATTAAAAATATAATCTACTTTAATATTATCTATTAGTATCTGACAACATCTAGCAGCATTAACCTTACCTACACCACTTTTTACTAATACACAATATGCATTTCCTATAATTCCTTCATAAAATTTTAAATCAAAAATACTATATTCTTTTTCTATTTTTAAAAATTTAAGTAATTCATTTAATTCTTCATCCATTGCAAAAATGATACCAATATATTTCATAAATATCGCCTCACTTATATTCTAATATACATAAAATGTAAGGTCAAATAAAAAGAGTGAATTATTTTTCACTCTTTGTAAGTGTTATTTTGGTAGTATTTTCTTTACCATCTCTTATATAAGTAACTTCTATAGTATCTCCTGGTTTATTTTTATATAATTCATATCTTAAGTAAGCTGAATCTTTTACTTTTTCACCATTTAATCCTATTATTACATCTCCTGGTTTTAAATCAGATTTACTTGCGCCACTATTCTTAGCTATTTCTACTACTACTACACCTTCTTTAATGTTTTTATCTACTATTATGCTATTACGATATAAAAGTGCAGTATCATCGATATTAGCCATACTAATACCTAATAATGGCCATTCTATCTTATTACCTTTTTCTAGTTCTGTAATATGTGCCATAGCAATCTCTATTGGTATAGCAAATCCCATACCTTCTATTTCATTTTGTACTAATTTCATAGAGGTAATTCCTATTACTTTACCACTAGCATTAACTAAAGGTCCTCCACTATTTCCTGGATTAATTGGAGCATCTATTTGTAATACTTTCATAACCCAATCGTTACTTGATGAACCTGATACACTCACTGATACTAATCTATCTTTACCTGATAATATACCAGAAGTAACTGTTCCTCTATATTCATATCCCATAGGAGAACCTACTGTAAAGATTGTATCTCCTAGTTTCATATCTTCACTTGAACCTACTTCTACTATTTGAGGTACTTTATCTTTACTTATTCTAATTACTGCTAGATCTAGATATTCATCTCCACCTAATACTTTTCCTTCTATTTCTTCATCATCTGATAATACTAATTCTACTTTATCTGAACCAGAAACAACATGTTGATTAGTAATTACATATCCATACTTTTCATCTTTTTTATAAATAAATCCTGTACCTGTAGATTGTTCTTCATCATTCTTATAAGATCTAACCATTACTACTGCATCATATACATTTTCTATAGCAGCAGCTAAACTTGATTTTTCATAAACTGAATTCTTTTTTTCATTTGTTATTATCTTAGAACCTATTTTTGAATTAGATTCTATACTCTTATCTATTTTAAGTAATACAGGTATAAATTTAAACATTGACATTACCACAGTTGTTCCTATTATTACAGCAAACATTACTGCAAAAAATATTTTTACTATTTGACTATCTTTTTCTTTATTATTCTTCATCTGTTATAACACTCCTCTCAATATGTGCTAAATCTTTCCAATTTCTAGGAAATCCCATAGCATTTAAAACTGTAGAAACTCTAATAGTCTTTAGGTTATAATCTAATGTTCTAATAGCATTTTCTAATTCTATAGTCATAGATTTAAACTTATCTGCATCTAATAATTGTTTTAAGATAATTAATAATGCAAATAAATCATTTTTTCCATATACATATTCACCATTTACTTTACGAACATCTAGTAATTGATGATATATAGTATTATCTATTTGTTTCTGAGTTTTATTTTCATATAGTATATCCTCATGTGCACATAAATTTCTATAATTAGATAAGAATGGTAAGTAATTAGCTATTGTCTCTGGAGATAGTTTATATACATTAGCAATAGTTTTTTGATCATCTTCTTTTAATACTGAAAATAATTCTGCTACTATCCCAAATGATAATACTTTAACTAATATCCATAATGGAATATATCCATAATTAGATGAATAATGTTGAGTAGCTGTATGTTGATCTCCATTCAATCTAATTTGTCTTTTCATTTTCTTTAATAAGTCATTTAATTGTTTTTGTTTTTCTGGTTTTCTGGTGAAGTTTCTACTTTTTAAATAATCAGATTCTCTAAATCCATATTTCTTAGATAATTGATAAGATATAATAGATTTAAAATTATTTTCTATGATAAGCAAGTTCTTAAAGAAAACATTTCTAATTGTTCTATCAAATAAGAATAAACTATATAATTCTTCAAATGTAGTACCTGGTTTATATATTCTTTCACTACTAGACACCATAAATAAATGTCTATATCCATTTAAGAAGAAGTAATTTTCTTTTAGTAAAATATCTTTAGCATACTCTTCATTTGATATAACCATATGTTTAGATTTAAATATCTCTACTTGTTCATCCAAAGTCTTGAAATCTTTATTTTCTGACATATCCTTCACCTATTATAGATTATATCACAAAATTAGCATAATAAATATGAAAATTTTATTAAATTTTTGATATAATTTAGAAAGAGGTGATTATATGCCTGCTACTATAACTCATGCTTATTTTGGAGAAGATTTATATAATAATTTTAATGATAATATAAAAGAAAAAATTAATTATGATAAAAAATCTATTATGATGTTTTCTCAAAATACTGATCCTTTGATGTTTTATAATGTATATAGTGTTTTTCCTGGTAAGAAATATAGAAAATTACAAGTTAAATGTCATACTACTAATACTAATTTATTCTTTTCTACTATGATAAATTATATGAAAGAAAAGAAGTATTATAATGATTCTATGTCTTTATCTTTCTTATATGGATTTATATCTCATTTTTGTTTAGATAGTAATGCTCATCCCTATATATACTATAGAACAGGAGAATTCAAAAAAAATGATAAGTCTACTTATAAGTACAATGGTTTACATACTTATATGGAATCTTATATAGATAATTATTTTATTAAGAAAAGAAATAATAATAAAAGAATATCTTTAAGTAAACTATGTTTTAAGAAAGATAAGTTTACTAATGAATTAAATGATATTTTAGATTATTCTTTTTCTAAGGTATATAAGATGAATAATCTTAGTAAAGTATATTATAAGTCTTTAAAACAAATGAATATATTTATTAGTTTATTTATGTTTGATAGGTATGGTATTAAGAAATGTTTATATAGATTTATTGACTTATTTATTCCTAAGAAGTTTTTTAAATTCAAGACTCTTAGTTATCATCTAGATAATTATGATTATTTAGATTATTTAAATACTAAACATAGTAAATGGTATTATCCTGTAGATAAGAATATATCTTCTTCTAATAGTTTTAATGATATATATAATTCTGCATTAGAAGAATCTATTTATATAATTAATGAAATAAATAAGTATTTTTTTGAAGATAAGGATATAGATATTAATAGTTTATTTAAAAATAAGAGTTATTGTACTGGTATAGATTGTTCTAGTAATAAGAAAATGAAATACTTTTGTATATAAAAATAAATATTCACCATAATAAATATAGGTGAATGATATGTTTTATAGATATGAGATTAAAAATAATGGTAATGGTGATGCTTTATACTTATATTTAACTATGACTTATGAGTTTTCTAAGGATTTAGATTCTTCTAGTGATAACTCTAATATTATTCATAAGACTAAGGAATTTATTAATAATAATAGTATTGATTTTAAAGGAGATAAAGTCTATCTAGTAGTAGATGGTATCATTATAAAGTCATTTGATATTAGTAAAGAATATGTTATTAAGAATATTCCTGATGGTATAAAGTATTCTAATAAGAATTATATAGTTAATGTTAGATATTCTTCTAATAAAACTGAAAATATGAGTTTAGAAGAATACTTACTAGGTGTTATTGCGACTAATAAGATTAAAGATTTGGAATTAACTACATTAAAAGCATTATGTCTCTTATATAGAACTTATGCTTATAAGGAAATGGAAAAGAATAATTATATAGATTCTATTAATGAGTATCAAGTATATAAACCTATTTCTTATTTTAAGGTTATTTGGTTAGATAAGTTTCAGGATAATTATAATTTAATTAAAAAAGCAATAGAAGAAACTGATGGTGAATTTGTTACTTATAATGATGAATTTATTTATCCTTTTACTCATATTTGTAATAATGGTTGTACAAGAACTTCTGATAAATACAAATATTTAGTTAAAACTAGTAGTATTTGGGATTATGCATCTCCTTATTACTTAGAAATAAAGGATTATAATTATGATACTATTAAGAAGTTATTTAAAATAGATGAAGAAGATATTAAGAAAGTAGAAATATTAGAAATAAATGAAAGTAATCAAATAGAAAAAATTAAAATTGGTTCTATAGAATATAATGGTAATCAATTTAGAGCAATCTTAAATTTAAAATCTAGTGATATAAATATTATTATTAATCCTACATCTATAAGATTTATTACTAAAGGATGGGGTAATCAGTTAGGTCTTAGTCAATTTGGTGCTAATGAGATTGCAAAGGCTGGATGTAGTTATACTGGAATATTAAATTATTATTTTAATGGTATTAAGATTAAAAAATATAAATAGAGCAATTTCTTGCTCTATTTGTTTTTTTCTATCATATATTTTAATGCTAAGTCTGCATCTTTATTTAAGGTAACACTACTTTCTATATATTTAACATATGAATCTAGACTATTACAAAAACTAATTACATCACTTAAATCTTCTCCATATTGTGTAACTATTTCTCTAATATTATTAGAAGAATTTG
>CACZTK010000040.1 GCA_902784095.1 uncultured Erysipelotrichaceae bacterium
CTTGCAATTCAAATTTTATATTATTCTTTATACACTCAGATTGCATATATGAAAACATATTGTCTATTGATTCTATTTCTGTTTTAGCAAGTTCAACTTCTTTTGGTTCTTTATATAATTCTTTAGATACTTTCTCTATTTCCTCTTTTATTGTCTCTTTACTTTCTGCATCTATGCCTGTTTTCATTAGTTGTTCTAATTTAAATTCCAATGCCTTTTGTTTGTGTGCTAGTGAATGACTTGTTTTACTAAACTCTAAATTTTCTCTTTCTAATTTAGCTATTTCTTTGTTTTTATTTTCTAATTCTTTTTTAGTTTCTTCTAGGTCTTTAGTTAGAAGGTTTTGTTTGTAATATAGTTCGAAGGATTGTTTAATTGTAAAAAACATAATTATGGCTAACGTAATAATTGTTACTCCTACTTTAGATGTTCTTATCATTTGATAATTTTGTAACATAATAATTAAAGATAATATTGTTACTCCTATATTAAGAATTATTATGTTAAAAAAAGAATTTTCTAATCTTTTTTGAAAAAAAATCACTCCATTTTTTATCTTTTTTATTCTTAACATATAATATATTAATATAAAATATATACTTAGTATAATATTCATTGCTAAATAGTCGTTTTCAATTTTGAAAAAAGCATTTGGAATAAATGCTATCATAACCGAAATAATATATAACAAATAACTAATACTAAATGAAACAACCGTCACTAATATTGAATATCCTATTTTCTTTTTAAAAAGTACAGAATTTATAAAAGTCATTATAAAAACTAGCAGCGTAAAACTACAATATGTTCCTATATGTTTCTTAACTTTTATGAAAATTAATGATGTACATATATTAACTATTATCAATATAAAAAAATAGCTATTTTTTATATGTTTAATGTTTATCATTCTACAAAAAAAATATATTGTAAAATGTATTATAAAAAATATTTTGATTGTTTCAATAATAGAGTTTATTTTTTCCAAATTCCACATAAGTTCAAGATTACTCATCTCAATCCTCCATAGCACAATTATATCAAAAACAAAAAAATAATCAATACGGACTCTCCTATTCTCGTCCATATTGATCATTTAAAAACTCAAAATTATGCCCAACGACTTACCCATTTCCAAAATGCTTCCCACCAGCTCATACTTTCCACCACCTTCCTATCATTAATTTTCTTGCTCTTATTGATGATTAAAAAATATCATTTATATAGTAAAAACAAGCAAAAATTAATGATAGAAAAAAATAGTGAATTATAGTATTCAATGTAATACTTTCAAACAAAAAATACTGCAAATACTAAACAATCTGTTTAATATTTGCAGTATCTATTTTCTTAATTTAATTAATTTTTAAATCATTTTCTTAATCTTAGAAACATAATAATATATCAATTCCATTGGTGTTGGTAAACCTGTTTGATAATTAACCTTTGCAGTGTAGTATTTCTCTAGGTCTTCGATTGCAGAAACTCTCCATCCATGAATAATTGCATTTTGAATTCCATTAGTAATTGTTGAACTAGACTTTTTATGTATCTTGCTCAAATGCTGTATTAAGCTTTCGTTTGTATTTTCATTTTGTATCAAAAACAATATTGCATCATGAATATATTGTCTTCCTTTTAAATTTTGTGTAATACCCACTAAATCTAGTTCATTATTTATTATCTCTGAAATTTTATCTTCTTCACTTTTGAGTTCATTTTCAATTGAATTTTCTACTACAGTTGTAGGAAGTTTACGAAGACTTATAAATTTATTGAAAGCTTGATTTGGAGAATAACTAGGATGATCTTTATATAAAATTAGTTCTACTCCATTCCTATGTAAAATATCATAAGTTCTTTGAGAATTTACATGTGTAGTAACAATAACTATAGGATTACATTTTAAATTCTTTATTTCTTCTAAAAATCCAAAAGAATCAATATTTCCACTCTTGCTATTATTCAACTCTAAATCCAGCATTATGCCTTCTGGATTCTTTGATTTTACCTTCTTTAGAGCATCTATATCTGAATCCGTTATAGCAATTATTTCTATATCTTTTCTTTGTTTTGAACATTCTATTATTCTATTACATTCTTCTAAATCATCTTCTACAACTAATATTTTCATAGGCTTTTCTTCCATAATTTATCCCCCATAAATTACAAATTATTATATAATATACCATAAATTCTCATAAA
>CACZTK010000041.1 GCA_902784095.1 uncultured Erysipelotrichaceae bacterium
GTTAGAATGGCTCAAGATTTTTCATATAGATATATGTTAGTTGATGGTCATGGAAACTTTGGTAATATTGAAGGTGATGGGGCAGCAGCAATGCGTTATACAGAATCTCGTTTATCAAAGATTTCTTTGGAATTATTGAGAGATATTGGTAAAGATACTGTAGAAATGGGTAAAAACTTTGATGAATCCTTAGATGAACCAACAGTTTTACCTAGTAGATTTCCTAATATATTAGTAAATGGAACTATGGGAATTGCTGTTGGTATGGCAACAAATATTCCTCCACATAATTTAGGAGAAGTTATTGATGGATGCGTTGCTTATATTGATAATCCAGATATTGATACATTAGGATTGATGAATTATATCAAAGGGCCTGATTTTCCAACAGGAGGTATTATTCTAGGTAATAGTGGAATAAAAAAGGCATATGAAACAGGTAGAGGAAGTATTACAATCCGAAGTAGAGCACAAATAGAAGAAGTTGGTAGTCATCATAATATTGTATTTACTGAAGTTCCTTATGGTGTTAATACTTTAGAATTAAAAAATAAAGTAGCAGAACTTGTTCATAATAAAATGATTGATGGAATAAGTGATTATCATACAGATTTAAAAGATGGAGTAAAAATAACTATAACACTAAAGAAGGATGCAAATGCGCAAGTTGTTTTAAATAATTTATATAAGCATACTAATTTTCAAATTAGTTATGGTATAAACATGATGATGATTGATAACAAAGTTCCAAAAATATTAGGATTAAAGGATATTATTTCAAAATATATAGATCATCAACAGGAAGTTATTGTTAGAAGAACTAGATTTGAATTAAATAAAGCCGAAAAACGAGTTCATATCTTAGAAGGATATAAAATAGCCTTAGATCATATTGATGATGTTATAAATATAATTAAAAATGCTTTAAGTGATGTAGAAGCAAAAGAAAAATTGATGGAAAAATATAGTTTTTCTGAAATTCAAGCTGATAGTATTTTGGAATTAAAGCTACGTAGATTAACAGGATTAGAAAGAGAAAAAATAGAAAATGAATTAGCTGACTTATTAAAGGAAATAGAAGAATTAAAATCAATTTTAGCTGATAATAAGAAGGTATTAGAGATTATTAAGAATGAATTATTAGACATTAAAAATAAATATGGTGATGAAAGAAGAACATCAATTGATATGACTGCTATTGATTATATTGAGGATGAATCTTTAATTCCTGTTGAAGATATTATTGTTACTTTAACTAATAGAGGATATATTAAGAGATTAAAAGCAGATACCTATAAAACACAAAATAGAGGTGGAGTAGGTATAAAAGGTATGACAACAAATGAAGAAGATGTTGTAGAACATTTAATTTCAATGAAAACTCATGATTATATTTTATTCTTCTCAAATAAAGGTAGAGTATATAGAATGAAGGGTTACGAAATACCTGAATTTAGTAGACAATCTAAAGGATTACCAATAATAAACTTACTCGAATTAGATAAAAATGAGAACATAAGTTCGATATTAAATTTATCAACAGAAGATGAAATTACCAAATATTTCCTATTTGCTACAAAATGTGGATTAGTAAAAAGAACAGAAGTTTCAGAATTTGATAATATAAGAAGAAGTGGAAAAATAGCAATTAGTTTAAAAGATGACGATGAACTAATAAGTGTAAGAAAAACCAGTGGAAAAGATGAAATTGCTATAGGTGCAAGCAATGGAAAAATGGTAAGATTTGTAGAAACTGAAATTCGTTCTATGGGTAGAACAGCTTCTGGAGTAAAGGGAATGGATTTAGATGGAAGTAAAGTTGTTGGTGCAGAAGTAGTTAGACCAGAACAATTGATATTAATTGTTACAGAAAGTGGATATGGAAAGAAAACAGTAATAGATGAATATAGATTGACACATAGAGGAAGTAAGGGTGTTAAAGCATTAAATGTTACTGAAAAGAATGGTATGATGGTTGCATTAAGAACTGTGGATGATGAAGAAAAACAAGATGTTATGATAATTACTGATAGTGGAGTAGTTATGAAAATGCCTCTATCACAAATATCAACATTAAAAAGAGCTACACAAGGAGTAAGATTAATTCACTTAAAAGATAATCAAAAAGTAGCAACAGTTACTGTAGTTGATAAAGAACCAGAAGAAAATGAAGATAAAGTTGATAGTAAAAATGTAGATCAAAAAGAAGAACAAGTATAAGTTCTTCTTTTTATGTAAATAATTATTGTTTGTTGTTAATAAAAAATATTTCCCGGGAAATAATTAGAGTAGAAAAAACAATGTTCCACGTGAAACATAGAAAGAAAATATTTCCCGGGAAATAATTAGAGTAGAAAAAACAATGTTCCACGTGAAACA
>CACZTK010000042.1 GCA_902784095.1 uncultured Erysipelotrichaceae bacterium
AAAAAAATGAATTTATTGTTTATTGGTTACCTAAACTAGAAAAAAATAAGTATAATCTAATTAGATTTGAAACTATAGAAAACATTAATAAAGAGATGCCATTAGATATTAGTCCTAGACCTGATACTCTAATAAGAGTATTAATGGAGTTTAAATCAATGGATAAAAAAAATAATATAAAAAAACAGATATTAGACACTCCATTAAGAGAAGGATTCACTGTAGTTGAATGGGGTGGAAGTGAAATTAAATAATAAAGAGTTATCAAAGTGATAATTCTTTTTGTTTATACTTGAAATAACAAAAAAATAATATTAAAATGGTTGTAGGTGGTGATTTTATGGAAAATATAAATAAATATATAGATAAAGAAAAATCACTAGACTTAAAACATGCTTATATGGATGCATATAGTAATAAAGAATTTAAAGAATTTATTGAAACGCTACCAATTGAAGAAGAGATTTTAATAAAATATACATCAAAATTAGAAGAGGCATCAGTAGAATATCATAATTGTAAAAAATGTAAGAATCTATCTTCATGCAAAAATAAAATATGTGGATATAGATATAGTCCAGAAAAAGAAGGAAAGATGATTAACTTTTCTTATATTATGTGCGATAAAAAAGTAAAAGAAGAAGAAAAAAATGAATACTTAAAAAATGTAGAGTTTTATGATGTAGCAGAGGAAATAAAAAAAGCATCATTTAAGGACTTATACAAAGATGATGCAAATCGTGTACCAGTACTTAAATATATAACCGAATTTATCAAAAAATATACAAAAGGTGAGAAAGTAAAAGGAATGTATTTAAATGGATCATTTGGTTCAGGTAAGACATACTTAATAGCGGCATTATTTAATGATTTAGCAAAAAAGAATATTCGCAGTGCAATTGTATATTATCCAGAATTTTTAAGAGATTTAAAAGCATCATTTAATAAAGACTATGAAGAAAAGTTTAATTATATTAAAAAAGTAGATTTATTACTATTAGATGATATAGGTGCAGAAAATGTAAGTAGTTTTAATAGAGATGAAGTATTAGGACCAATATTACAATATAGAATGGAAGAAAATTTACCAACTTTTTTTACTTCTAATTTAACTTTGGAAGAATTAGAATCTAATTTATCTATAACATCATCGGGAGTAGATAAAGTTAAAGCAAGAAGAATAATAGAAAGAATAAAACAACTAAGTGAAACAGTAGAATTAGTAAGTAAAAACAGGAGGAACTAACTATGGGAAAAAGTGAGAATGTTAGAAATAGAAGTGTACTAGAGACTTATTTTAAAAAAGGAGATAAAATCTCTAGAAAACATTTTGAACAACTATTCTTTACAGAGGATGGGGAGATTCTTGAAAAAGTACTTCTTACTTTTTTATATGAAGAAGTAGATAGTATAGTTTGTGTTCCAGATATTACATATTTATTTAAAGCATTTTTATACTTAGAGGTACTAGTTGAAAGATATCCTGAATTAGATAAAAAGAAAATAGGAAGAAAACTACGTAAAATAGTTGAAAAAATAGAAACTATAGAAGAAGAGAAAAAAGAAGAGTTTTATTCAAAGAAAAAAGTTTCTGATAAAATAAAAAAACTAAAAGAACTAATATATGAACTAGAAGATAAAATAGAAGTAAAGAAAGATAATTACTATGAATTATTAGAATATTTTATATTTGAAGTTAAAAATATTAGTTATATAGAAAAAATATTTCAGACATTTGATCATGCTATCAGAGCAAAGAATACAAATGGTAATACTATATTCTATAGTGTAGTTGACAAATATATGCAAACTATACTATCAGATGATGAAGAAAAAGGACAAGACATATTTTTCTATAAGAATGTTATTTCATATATGAAAAATATGAAAGGATTTAATTTAAGTAATATTGAGAAATCCAAACTATTACAAGATATATTTCATAATATCAATTTCTTAAATAAAAATGATGAACATTATGATGAAAAGAATGAATTGTTACTAGAATTAAAAGAATTAATTAGAAATGAAAATGATAAGACATCTATTAAGAAAATAGCAAGTTATTATAATATAGAAATAGATTTTGAAGAAGAATTACTTGAAGAACTAAGAATCTATGAATCAAAAAATCAAAAATATCCTAATAGAAAAGTAGTAGATGAATACATGGTTACAATTGATGGAAAATGTACATACGAAATAGATGATGGATTAACTGCTAAAGTATTAAAGAATGGAAATTATTTATTAGGAGTACATATTGCTAGTGTATTAGGATATCTTCCTTTTGAGTCAATAGCAGTACAAAATGCAATATCTAGAGGAAGTAGTATTTATTTAGCTAAGAATGGTATATATAGTAGAGATGAAGAAGAAAGTAAAATAATTCCTATATTCCCATATGAGTTTTCTACTGATTATGCATCGTTAGTAGAAGGACAAGAAAGACTTGCTAATTCATATTTTTTTGAAATAGATAAACAAGGAAATATAGTAAATGAAAAGTTTGAAAAGACAATTGTAAGAAGTAGAAGAAAATGCACATATCAAGAAGCTAATAACATAATAGATTATGGAAGTAAAAAAGAACCAGAGTTAGAAAGAACTTTACATATATTAACAGAAATAGCTTATACATTAGACAATAGATTTCATCCTTCAGAGATTTATCAAGCCTTAAAATCTCAATCAAATGATCCTGCTAAAGTTATATTGGGTAATTCGGCTGCAGAACATATTGTTAATCAAGCAATGTTACTAACTGGTAATGAAGTAGGTAATTGGTATAAAGATGAAAAAAGAGATTACCCTTGTTTGTTAAGAGTGCATGAAATTAGTGATGAGGTTACAAGAGAATTACAAGAAGCAATTGATAATTTTAAAGTTAGCGTTGATAAAGAGAGATTTGATAGATTATATGAGTCACTAGCAGGAATATATCCAAAAGCATACTATGATTTGAAAGGAAGACATGATGGACTTAATTTTGATCATTATTGTCATGCAACCTCACCAATTAGAAGAAGTGCAGATATATTACAAGAGTATACACTTGACACTTGTTATTTTAAAAAACCAACTGACAAAGAACTATATAATTTAGAAAATGTATTAATAGAGAATAAGAATATAATTAATGCACAAAATAATGCTATAGACTATTTTTTAGATGATTGTAGATTTCAAAAAAGATTATTAAGAAAAGCAAAATAGTGTAAAGTGTGTAAATTTAAGAAAAAAAATAAAAAAATAGTTGAATATTAGAAAAAGATAGGTTATTATAGATTTATAAGGTAGGTGAAAGAATAATGGAACAAGAAAGAGTAGAAAAAAAGAAAGGCACAAATGGTAAAATTGTTGCATTAGCATTAGCATTAGTATTATTAATTGGAGGAACATACGCATGGTTGACTTTAAGTTTTAACGGAACTAAAAGAGTTAGAATTGAATCTGGACACTTAGCAATGGCTATTAAAGGTGAGTCAGATGGAATCAATATTAATCCAGCAGTACCAATAACAGAAAATGAAGGAAAGACACAAAATACTAAATATGAATTTACACTAGAAAATACAGGTAATATTTCGAGTGTATATACAGTTTATTTAGATGATGTTGCTTTCAATGCGGAAACAGAATTTGCAATTGATAAGGGATATATCGGATATTTCTTAGAAAAAACTATTTATAATGGATCATGTGATGACTCAGGTGTATGTACACCAACAGGCGATGCAGTGTCAACAACTACAAGAACAGGTAATATTGGTGAATTAATTAGCGGATCATATGTTGTATTAGATACAAGTTCAGATTCTACAGCTTTAGGTGCAGATCAATATATTGAATACACTTTAAGACTATGGATTCGTGATACAGCTGGAACTAATGATTTACAAAAAGTTGAAAATAATGTAACTAAATCTGGTGTATACTCTGCTAAAATTGGTGTAAAAGCTACTCAAATTGGTATCGAAGCTGATGATGCTTATGGTGAAACAACTACAAGAGAAGATACTTGGGTAAGACCAGAACCACCAGTTACTCCATAATATATAGATTATAAAGCAAGATTTTATCTTGCTTTTTTATTTTGTATATGATATTATTAGTTTGTAAAAACGAAGATTAAGGACACGATTAAATTAGTATCTTTTGAAGAGAGTTCATGGTTGGTGAGAATGAATAAAGAATAGTTTAGTTACTACCTTATTAGTTGAATTATTAAAAGTAATTCCGGTTTAGGCCGTTATCTAAATTAAGTTAAATACTGGATGGTATCGTGTTTAAACACTCCAATTATGGGGTGTTTTTTATTTTAAAGGAGGATTAAAATGATTAATATTAAAGAAAATGAAAAACTAAGTATCATGAATCATTCGTGTGCACATTTACTTGCACAAGCAGTAAAACATTTATATCCAAATGCTAAATTTTGGGTAGGACCAGTTATTGAAGAAGGATTTTATTATGATATTGATTTAGGTGATGATGTCATTAGTGAAGAAGATTTACCAAAAATTGAGAAAGAAATGAAAAAACTCGCTAAAGATGGTAAAAGAATAGTAAGAGAAGAATTGAGTAAAGAAGAGGCATTAAAAAAATTCGGTGATGATCCATATAAAGTAGATTTAATTTCTAGAATGGATGAAGATAACACTATAATTAGTTGCTATACACAAGGTGATTTTACAGATCTTTGTCGTGGACCACATGTTGAAACAACTAAAGAACTAAAACATTTTAAATTATTAAAGGTTTCTGGAGCATATTGGAAAGGTGATGCTAAGAACAAAATGCTTCAAAGAATATATGGAATATGCTTTGAAAATGAAGAAGATTTAGCTAGACATTTAGAATATCTTGAAGAATGTAAACAAAGAGATCATCGTAAACTTGGAAAAGATTTAGGTATATTTATGTTTTCAGATTTAGTTGGAAAAGGTCTTCCAATGTGGTTACCTAATGGTTTCTTATTAAGAAGAAAACTATCTGATTACATAATGGATAAAGAATTAAAACTAGGGTATAAACATGTTTTGACACCATCTTTAGGAAGTGTTGATTTATATAAAACATCTGGACATTGGGATCACTATAAAGAAGATATGTTTCCAAAAATGGATTTAGATGATGAAGAATATGTACTAAGACCAATGAATTGTCCACATCATATGATGATGTTTAAGAATTCACTTCATTCATATAGAGATTTACCACTTCGTATTGCAGAAGTTGCTAATGACTTTAGATATGAATCAAGTGGATCATTATGTGGAATTGAACGTGCTAGAAGTTTTACTCAAAATGATTCACATATATTCTGTACTATGGATCAAATAAAAGATGAATTTGCTGGAGTAGTAAAATTAATACTTGATGTATATAAAGATTTTGGATTTGAAGATTATGAATTTAGATTATCCTTAAGAGATAAGAATGATAAAGAAAAATATTTTGATAATGATGAGATGTGGGAAAAAGCAGAATCTGAACTTAGAAAGGTACTTACTGATTTGAAATTACCATTTTATGAAGCAGAAGGTGAGGCTGCTTTCTACGGACCAAAACTTGACGTTCAAGTAAAGTCAGCAATAGGACATGATGTAACATTATCTACATGTCAACTAGACTTCTTGCTTCCTGAAAGATTTGAATTGACTTATGTATCAGAAACAGGAGAAAAAGTAAGACCAGTAGTTATTCATAGAGCAATATTAGGTTCACTTGATAGATTTATTGCATTCTTACTTGAAGAAACCAAAGGAGTATTACCATTATGGTTAGAACCTACTCAAGTAAAGGTTATACCAGTATCTAGTGAACACCAAGGAGAATATGCTAAAGAAGTAACTGATAAATTAATGGAAAAAGGAATAAAAGCAGTATTAGATGATCGTAATGAAAAATTAGGTTATCGTCTAAGAGAAGCTCAAACAGAGAAAGTTAAATATACACTTATTCTTGGAGATAATGAAAAAGAAAGTAATACAATTAGCTATAGAATTCATGGAGAAAAAGAAACAACTACAGTAAGTGTAGAAGAGTTTATTGAAAAACTAACAAAAGAGATAGAAAACAAAGAAAAATAATCACTTGCAGACAAAGGAAATGGTTGAAACTGTTTCCTTTTTTTAGTATAATTAAATAAGGTGAAGAGTATGTACTTAAAAGAGATAGTAACGAGTGGTTTTAAATCATTCGCAGATAAACTTAATATTAAATTAGAAGATAAGATTACATGTATTGTAGGACCTAATGGTTCAGGTAAAAGTAATGTAGTAGATGCAGTTAGATGGGTACTTGGTGAACAATCAGTAAAATCACTTCGTGGTGATGGAACTATGTCTGATGTTATATTTTCAGGTAGTAAAAGTAGAAATCCTTTGAATGTAGCATCTGTAGAATTAATATTTGATAATAGTGATCATTATTTAAATATACCTTATACAGATATTTCTATTAAAAGAAAAGTTTATCGTAGTGGAGAAAATGAATACTATTTAAATGGAGAAAAGTGTAGATTAAAAGATATTTTAAATTTATTACTTGATAGTGGTATTGGTAAAGAGTCATTTAATATTATTTCACAAGGAGAAGTAGATAAAATACTTAGTAATTCTCCTATGGATAGACGTATTATTTTTGAAGAAGCAGCAGGAATACTAAAATATAAGAAAAGAAAAGAAGAAGCATTAAGAAAACTAGACCGTACGCATAATAATTTAGATAGAGTAAATGATATAATCTCAGAATTAGAAGTACAAATAGAACCTTTAAAAGAACAAAGTATTGAAGCTAAAAAGTATTTAGATGCAAAAGAAAAATTAACTAATTTAGAAGTAGCCGTTATTGCTCATGATTTAGAGTTTTTAAGTGAAGAAGTAGCTAAAAATAAAAAGATAAAAGAAAAATTAGATAGTGAAATTCTAAGTTTATCTAATGATACATCTTCATCTGATGCAGAGCAAATCAAAAATCAAAATGATTTAGAACAATTAGAAAAAGAATTTGAAAATACTAATAAACAATTATTACAGATTACAGAAGAAGCAGAAAAGATAAATGGTGAAAAGAATCTATTAAAAGAACGAAATAAGAGTAAAGATGATAATAAGGTTAATGATAGATTAAGACAAATTCTTGAAGAAAAGGGTAATTTATTAAAAAATATAGAACTATTAAAAATAAATAGTGAAGAAAGTAATAATAGTATAAATAGTATTGAAAAAGAATTAGTGAAGTTAAAAGCCAATTATGAAAAACTAGCTAATGAAAAGAATATGGAACAATTAGAATATTCAAGAATAGATAGAGAAATAGTTAATTTAAAACATAGTATTGATTCTTTGCAATTAGAAATAGAAAATGGTGGGTCTATTCCATCTAGTGTAAAAGAAGTATTAAAGAGTACTGAACTTACAGGTATTTATGATATTATTGGAAATATTATTGATATTGATGAAGAATATACTAAGGCATTAGAAATAGCTATTTCTTCATCAAAGAATTTTATTATTACAAAGGATGAATCATCAGCTATTAATGCAGTTAATTACCTAAAAGATAATAAATTAGGAAGAGCAACTTTCTTCCCATTAACGGTTATTAAAGAGCGTTACGTTGATGGAATCACTTTAAAAAATATAGAATCTTCATCTGATTTTTTAGGAGTACTTTCTGATTTAGTAAAGTATGATTCTAAGTATAAGAATATTATTTATAATCAATTAGGTACAGTATTAGTATCACAAAATGTAGAAAGTGCTAACAGACTTAGTAAATTGTGTTCTAATAAATATAAGGTTGTTACTTTAGATGGTGATGTAATACATGTAGGTGGATCTATTTCTGGTGGATCTATGTATAAGTCTAAAAGTATTGTATCTTTAAAATATGATATTCTTCATAAAGAAAATAAATTAAAAGAATATAATAAAGAATTAATAGAAAAAGAAAATAAAATAGATAGTATTACAAAAACACTTGAGAAACAAAATGAAGAATATATTAATATTTCTAGAAAAAAAGTTGTAGAAAAGGAAAAGAAAGATAATTATAATAATGAATTGAATATAATTCTTGAAAAGATAGAACAATTAGAAAAAGAATTAACTTCTTATAAGAGTTTACAAGATAATACTTTTAGTGACTTAGAAGAAAAATTAATTAATGACTATAATGAGAAAATAACATTAAAAGAAAAATTATTATTATCAGCTAAGAATATTAATAAAAAAATTGAGGAATTAAAAGATAAAATAGATAAATCTTTAGCAGATGATAAGTTAAAGAATGCTACATTAAGAACAAAAGAAAAAGAAGCAAAAGATATAGAAATAGCAATTACTAGAAGTGAAGTTAAAATGGATAATATGTTAGGTATTTTAAATGAAGATTATTCACTTACTTATGAAAAAGCAAAAGCTGATTATTCTTTAGATATTGATGTAGATGAAGCAAGAAGTGAAGTTAATAAGTATAAGGGTATTTTAAAGAAATTAGGAATGGTTAATCTAGCAGCTATAGAAGAATATGATAGGGTTAATACTAGATATCAATTCTTAACTAATCAAAAAGATGATTTATTAAAAGCAGAAGATACTTTACTTGATATTATGAATGAAATGGATGCAGTTATGAAAGAAGAATTTGCTAATACCTTTGAAAAAATAAGAGTAGAGTTTAAAAATGTATTTAAGGAATTATTTGGTGGAGGTAATGCAGATTTAAAACTTACTAATCCAGATGATTTATTAACAACAGGAGTAGAGATAGTAGCATCTCCTCCAGGTAAAAAGTTATCTACTATTTCACTACTATCAGGTGGAGAAAAAACATTTACAGCTATTAGTTTATTATTTGCTATATTAAATGTAAAAACAGTTCCGTTCTGTATATTTGATGAAGTAGAAGCAGCACTTGATGAAGCAAATGTAGAGGCATTTGGTAAATATTTAAATCATTACAAAGATAAAACACAATTCTTAATTATTACACATAAAAAGAAAACTATGGAATTTGCAGACACTTTATATGGTATAACAATGCAAGAATCAGGAGTTTCTAAACTTGTAAGTGTAAAATTAAATGATAAAATTGATGTACTATAAAAGAAAGCTTAATTGCTTTCTTTTTTTCCTTCATTTACTCTTTGTTTAATTGTTTCTAGCATCTTATTTTTTAATTCTTGATCTGCACCTTGCCATACTATTTCAAAAAATACACCCATACCAGGTAATGTCACTTCATCATTTGATTCAATAGATTCGTTAATAGCATTCTGTAGTTCATCATAATCATCACCTTCAAAATTATTAATAATATATTCTCTAATATTCATATTTTCATCTCCTTAATTTTATAATGTATAGAATAGTGTATTTTTATACAAAATACTAGAAATATTTTTGGTTATATGATACAATAGCAACGAATTTTAGTGGAAGGGACTTGATAATATGGAAAAAGATTATTCTCAAGAAACAAGAAAAATAGTCACACATATTTATGATACAATATTCTAAATATGTTGATTTTAGATATGGTATTTTAGATACAGATAAAAGAAAATACATTATACTATCAACACTGAATTCTTCAGAAGAAGTTGCATATCAAATGATTCATACTTCTTATCAATATGTATGTTTAGCTTCGACAATAGCGATGATTAGAAATCAAATGTTTATAGATACTTATAAAAGACTTAATTTGAATGAAAAGTTAGGCTCTATTTCTAAAGAATCTAAGAGTCATTTAGAAACACTTAGAAGTAATATAGATTATCAAAAAAGATGGGAAATATCTAAAAATGTATACTCATCTATTGCGTCTATTATGCTAGAATCAGTATTTAATTATAAAAAAACATCAGTCTTTGAAAAAATCCTTCAAGTAAAGGCTTTAGAAACAAAAGATGTTGATGAATTATCAAAAAATAGTCCTTTTTTTGAACAAGAGTATAATAAGTATAATATTCCAATGACAAAAGAATTTCTTGTTGATAGAATTGTTAGATTAAATAATGGAATATATAAAGAAAATAATGAAAAATCTTTAGATGAAGTTGTTAATTTTATTTTTGATTTATATAGAGTTAATAAGCAAGAAGGAGAGCCTTTAGTTGATAGTATTTTATTAGAAAAAACAGAGTTATCTCTTGAACAAGAAAACTCTGGTGATTTTATAGAAACTAAGTATAAAAAAGTGTATAAACAGGATATTAAAAGCATGTTAAAACAAATGATAAGTAGTGATGGTTTTAAAGAAAAACATAAAACTATTCATGAAAAAAAATAAATATATAATTATGTATAGTGGACAATTTATTTTATTTATCTTGGTTGACAACAACATGTAATTGTAGTAAAATTTTTTATAGTCGGGAAGGTGTATTATGGAAGAAATTAATTTACAGGAATTATTAAAATTTTATATTTCAAAAATCAAATATATTGCATTAGCAGTAGAACTTTGTTTAATAGGAGGATTTATTTATGTTCAATTTATTTTAACTCCTATGTATCATAGTTCAACAACGTTAATATTAGTTAGTGATACTTCACAACAAAACTCTGCAACTATTCAAAGTGAGGTAACTTTAAATAAGAACTTAGTTACTACATATAGTGAAATAGTAAAATCACGTGCGGTTTTAAATGAAGTTGTTGATGAATTAAAACTAAATGAAACTAGTGGATCATTACAAGGAAGAATTTCAGTTTCATCTGTAGAAGGAACAGAAATAATTAAGATCCAAGTATCAGATAAAGATAATGAACAAGCGCAAAAGATTGCAAATACAACAGCTGAAGTATTTATGAAACAAGTAAAAAAAATATATAATTTAACTAATGTATCTACTATAGATAGTGCTAGTTTAGAAAAAACACCATATAATATTCACTTAGTAAAACAACTTTTAATCTCAGCATTTATAGGATTAGTTGGTAGTATGGGTATAGTATTCTTATTCTTCTATTTTGATACTACTATTAAATCAACAAAAGATATTGAAGATAAAATTGGTTTACCAGTAATCGGTAGTGTTCCAATTGTTAAGAGAGGAGAATAATTATGAATAATAACACAGAGTTAATTGTTAATAATAATCCCAAATCACCATTTAGTGAAGCAATAAAATCAGTTCGTACAAACTTACAATTTTCCATGGTTAATCGTGATATAAAGACAATTTTAGTTACATCTCCTGAACCAAGTGATGGAAAAAGTTTTGTATCAGCTAACTTAGCTGTAGCATTTACACAAGAAAATAAAAAAGTATTATTAATTGATAGTGACTTAAGAAAAGGAAGACAACATAGATTATTTAAAGTTAGAAATGATAGAACAAAGGGATATTCAAATTTAATTGTTTCTTCTAAGACACAAGATGTTATTGAAGATTTTATAATTCACACTGAAGTAAAGAAATTAGATTTATTACCATGTGGAGCTTTTCCACCTAATCCTTCAGAATTATTATCTTCTACTAATAATAGAGAGTTAATTGAAAAATTAAGAAAAATGTATGATGTAATTATTCTTGATTGTGCACCTACATTAGGTCTTAATGATTCATTAGTAATGACAAAACTATCAGACGTTAATATTGTTGTTGTTAGTAAAGGAAAATCAAAAATAGAGGTATTAGAACAAGTAAAAAATAACTTTGAAAAAGTTAATGCAAAAATTGATGGAGTAATATTAAATAAAGTAACGCAAAAAGATATGTCATACTATGGATATTATGGAGAATAATTATGATTGATATGCATTCCCATATTCTTTATGGTATAGATGATGGTTCTAGAACAAGAGAAGAATCAATTGAGTTACTAAAGTTTTTAGAAAAACAGGGCGTTACAGAAAGCATTGTTACTCCACATTATATTGATGATACACAGTTTGTTGCATCTATTGAAAAGAAAAAAGAATTAATTAGGGATTTGCAAAAAGAAACAAATATAAAATTGTATATAGGAAATGAAGTTTATTTTTCAGATAAGACTATTGAAAGTTTAAATAGTAAAAAATTGTCTACATTAAATGATTCTAAGTACATATTAATAGAATTTCCATTATCAAATAGAATAAAAGATGTTGATGAAATGGTTTATGATTTGAGTACAAATGGAGTGATTCCAATTATTGCTCATCCTGAAAGATATTTATATGTTCAAGAAGATTATAAGTATTTAGATAAATTAGTAGAAATAGGAGCTTTGTTTCAAGTAAACTATGGAAGTATAATTGGAACATATGGATCTAAGGTTGAAAAGACTGCAAAGACATTATTAAAGAAAGGATATATTTCTTTCTTAGGTTCTGATATTCATCGTATAGATAAGCCAATAGATTTAGAAAAAGCTATGAAAAAATTAAAAAAGATTGTTAAGAAACAAGAAATAGTTGATGACTTGACATATAATAATATTAAGAAAATAATAAATAATGAGAGTCTATAATATAGATTCTTTTTTTTGTAAATTTTTGTCTAAATATTAGTATTTTAGACTATTCTTTACATATTTATGATATAATTATGAGTGAGAAATGGAGTGAAATTCATGTTATTACTTACAAAAGCAATATTTGCAATTATGATTGGTTTTTTAACATCATCAATACTAGGACTTATATTAGTACCAATATTAAAGAGAATAAAAGTACAACAAAAGATTAGTGTATTTGTTGGTGATGCTCATAGAAAGAAAGATGGTACTCCTACTATGGGAGGATTAATATTTATAATTCCAACGGTTGTTGCTATAGTGGGATTATTAATTACTCATAAGATAGCATATACATCTAATTTAGGAATTGTTTTACTTGTTTTCTTGGGATATGCATTTATTGGTTTTTTAGATGATTTTTTATCAATTAAAAAGCATAATAATGAGGGATTAACAACATATCAAAAATTATTTTTACAAGTTTTAATAGCAGTTGGTTTCTTTTACATATATATGCAAAATGGAGGACAAACAGCTTGGGTAGTTGGAACGCTTCACGTTGATGTTGAAATGGGTTGGTTATATGGTTTGTTTATATTATTAGTATTAGTTGGTTCATCAAATGCTGTTAATCTAACGGATGGATTAGATGGACTAGCAGGTGGATTATCTGCTATAGCTTTCGTTGCATTTAGTTTAATATCATTGATGGTAGGATTTGAAGATATTGGTATCTTTTCATTAATATTAGCTGGAAGTTTAATAGGATTTTTAGTATATAATTCTCATCCTGCTAAAGTATTTATGGGTGATACAGGTTCCCTTGCTTTAGGTGGTGTTATGGGTGCAATTGCAATTCTTACACATCGTGAATTAACACTACTTGTTGTTGCGGGCGTATTTGTTGTAGAAACATTAAGTGTTATTATTCAAGTTTTTTGGGTACAAGTTTTACATAGAAAACTATTTTTAATGACTCCATTACATCACCATTTTGAAAAACTTGGATGGATTGAAACAGATATCGTTAAATTATTCTTAGTATTTGGGCTTATCTTAGCAATGGCTGGAATAATATTTGGAGTGTGGTTATGATAAAATTAGTATTAGTTAGACATGGACAAAGCATGTGGAATTTAGAAAACAAATTCACTGGTTGGACAGATGTTGAGTTATCAGAACAAGGAGTAAAAGAGGCAATTGAAGCAGGGAAAGCATTAAAAGAAAAAGGTTATAGTTTTGATATAGCGTATACATCAGTTTTAAAAAGAGCAAATGATACTTTAAAATATATTTTAGATGAAATGGATTTAGATATACCAGTATATAAAAGTTATAAATTAAATGAAAGACATTATGGTGCATTACAAGGATTAAATAAAAAAGAAACTGGAGAAAAATATGGGGAAGAACAATTAAAGTTATGGAGAAGAAGTATGGATGTTAGACCTCCAGAACTTTCTAAAGATGATGCTAGATATCCAGGTAATGATCCAAAATATAAACAGTTAAGTGAAGATGAATTACCAACTACTGAGAATTTAAGAGATACGATTAAAAGAGTAGTAGAGTATTGGAATTCTGATATAAGAGATAAGATTTTAAATAATAAGAAAATAATAATAGTAGCTCATGGTAATAGTTTAAGAGGATTAATGAAGTATTTAGACAATATGAGTGATGAAGAAGTAATTAATTTAGAATTAGAAACAGGAAATCCTGTTTGTTATGAACTTGATGAAAACTTAAAACCAATTAAACATTATTATGTAAAATAAAAAGAAGGTTAACTTCTTTTTTTTATAAGGATAAATCCATTATCATCATGATTACAAAACCAATTAGTGTACAAAAAGCCATAAAATCTTTTTTCTTATTAGTTTGACTTTCAGGAATTAGTTCTTCAACTACAACATAAATCATTGCTCCAGCAGCAAAAGCAAGTAAATATGGAAGTAGCATTCTAGATTTTAATACCACGATTGCACCAATAAATCCTGAAATAGGTTCAACAATTCCACTTAATTGGCCATAGAAAAATGCTTTTTTTCTAGAAAAACCCTCTCGTCTTAGAGGCAAGGAAATAGCCATGCCTTCTGGAAAGTTTTGTAAACCAATCCCAAAAGCTAACATACATGCAGTTGAAAATGTTGCTCCGTCTAAACCATATTTTAAAGAACCAAATGCAACACCAATAGCCATACCTTCAGGTATATTATGAAGAGTAATAGAAAAAATAAGCATTAGACATCTCTTTAAACTAGATGTTTTCTTATCATTCCTTTTTTCTTCTATTTTATCAAATACTTTATCACCAACAAATAAAAGAATTGCTCCCAATAACACCCCAACTGATGCAACAATCCATCCAGTTAAATTAAGATTATTAGCCATTTCAATAGAAGGAGCAAGCAGAGAAAAAAATGCAGCAGCAATCATAACGCCAGCAGCAAAGCCCAAAATAGCATCCATTACACTTTTATTTATTTTTTTAAAGAAGAATACAATACTTGCACCAAGCAGGGTAATAAACCAAGTAAATGTGGTGGCAATCAGTGCCATTATAGGATAATTCATAATATAATCCTCCAATCTAGATTATATTATGCATATTGCTAAAGAAGGTGTGGGTGAATTGACAAATTTAGGTTTTTGTGGTATAATTATGCAAGTTTAAAGGGTGGTTGGATATGAATAAAAAGAAGAGAAATAATATAAAAAAGAAAGTTATGAGTTGTGCACTTGGTACTACTTTAGGTTTATCTGCCTTAGGTTTAATAAACTCATCTAATGACAAGAAATTACTAGGTAAACCTATGTCTATTGCAACGATGCAAGATGATTATACATTAGAAACACCAGAAAATCTTGATAAACGTTTATATAAGTTAAAATATACTAGACAATGTTTACTAGCAATGTCTAAATATCAAGAAAAAAAGAAAACAGTATTAAATAATTATAAAAAATGTGAGACTATAGATGATATTTTAACAAGACAAAAAGAATTAGAAAGTTTAAAACTAACTGATGAAGATAAAATATATAAAGATTGTAAGGCATCACCGGAAATTCAACACTTCATTTATGAACAATCAATTGTAAATAATATTCCATTTGATTATTTAATGTCTATTAGTGATACTGAAACTAGAAGTATGTTTAATGCTAGTGGACTTGCTTCTTATAATCCTGATTCTAATACATATGATTTAGGTTATACTCAACAAAATTCAAAAGCATCATTGCCATTGTTTGCAGAAAAGTATAATGTTAGTTATGATGAAGCATGGAATCTTTTACTAAATAATGATTATGCTAATGTATGTGCTGCATTTATATTAATTGATGAAATAAATAAAAGACACACAGAATATGATCCATATGAATATGCTGGTTGCTATAATGGATGGTTAGGATGGAAGAATTATTCTACATCAAGAGAATATGTATATAATTATTTTACTGAAGCATATGATGAATCATATACAGAGCATCACACTATTGAAAAGAGTAAGACAAAGACAAAATAATAGCTAGGCAACTAGTTATTTTTTTTACCATTAAATAATAGAATTAAATAAGGTGATTCTATTGAAAAAGAATTTTGATATAATACTTTTTACTTCTATAGTTATAATATCTATATTTGGACTTATGATGATATATTCGGCATCATCTATTTGGGCAGAATATAAGTTTAATGATAGTTTCTACTATTTTAAAAGACAACTAATATTTATAGTAATAGGAATATTTCTAATGTTAAAAATATCAAAGATAGATTATATGGTTTATTATAATAATTCTAATAAAATATTATTAATATGTTTTATTTTATTAATACTTGTTCTAATACCTGGTATTGGTAGTGTAAGAAATGGTAGTAGAAGTTGGTTTGGAATAGGAAGTCTAGGTATTCAACCAAGTGAAGCAGCAAAACTTTCCTTAATTATTTTTACAAGTAAATATTTATCGAAAAGTTCTAAGTTTATTAAGAGTTTTAAAGAGGGAGTACTTCCTATATTATTAGTTGTTTTTATTTTCTTTGGGCTTATTATGTTACAACCAGATTTAGGTACAGGACTTATTATCGTAGTATCAATTATTTCACTTCTTTTTATTTCAGGTGTAAATATGAAATTTTTTATAGGAGGAGGAATACTAGGAATAATTGGAGTAATAATCTTAATTTTAATCGCACCATATAGAATGGATAGAATTACTTCGTTTGTTAATCCTTGGAAAGATCCATTAGGTACTGGATTTCAAATTATACAATCGTTATATGCAATAGGTCCAGGTGGTTTACTTGGAACAGGATACTTAAAATCAATTCAAAAGCAGTTTTATTTACCAGAACCCCAAACAGATTTTATATTTTCAATTGTTAGTGAAGAATTTGGAATAGTAGGAGCAATATTTGTATCTTCTATGTTTTGTTTAATTATTTATAGAGGTTTAAAAATATCATTAAATTCAAATAACTCTTTTGCAAAATACTTATCTTTTGGAATGATATTTCAGTTAGCATTTCAATCAATAATGAATTTAATGGTAGTAATTGGAATGATACCAGTAACAGGAGTTACTCTTCCTTTTCTTTCCTATGGAGGTTCATCGCTCTTAATAACTATGGCATCAATGGGAATTATTTTAAATATTTCTAGAAATAATACTTAATTGTAATAAATAAATTGACTAAAGATATAAAAATAATTATAATATACATCATGTAATTAGTGGGGTGTTAATTATGGATGAAGAAAGATATATTGGTATAATAATGACTAAAAAAGAAGTAACTGAAGGAGTTCATATATATTTTCCTGATCATATTACAGATGGATATTTAATTGGAGAAGAAGGTGAAAAAGAAGTATTGTTTGAAGATATGTATAGTTGGGAACAATATTACTTATTCAATAATCCTAATAGTGCTTTTGATACAGAAAATGTTGCTGGTTTTGTAATTAAAGAAAAAGATTTAATAGAACAAAATGAAGGACTTAGTTTGAGCGAAGCTAAGCAAGAGTATTTTGATAATTCAAAAGAATTAACTTTAGTTGGTTTTTATATATATTCTCAAGAAAAAATTGAATTTCTAAAATTAGGAATAGGAGACTTATTTAATTACTTTAATAATCTCAAATTGAATAATGAAAGTCCAATAAAGTTTGCTTCAAGTGAAAAACTTTATGAATTATTACTAGGTTCAAATGATGATTTAGAAGGACTTAAACTAGAAGATGGTATCAACAGTAGCGTTGATTCTGAAGAGGAAACTCAAATGATTTCTATACCTATAAAAGATATGGAACAACTACTTAAAATGAATTCTACTGAAATAAAAAAGACATTACAAGAAATGAAAAAATCATATGATAAAATTATGAAATATACAGATAGTTTTATTAATAATCAAGATATTATAGATTCAAAAGAAAAAGCTTTGCAAAAATTAGATAATGTTTATAAGCATATTTTAGATATGAATGATATTAATAGTATTAAGTTAGTTATTAACGAAATAATAGATATGTATACAGAGTTAGTTGTATCATTAGATGATGATATTCAAGATGAAGTAATCCATGATAAAGCTACAAATATGTTCTATGAAAAAATTGATACCTATGAAGAATTGCTAAAAAGTAATGATATTGACGAAATCAAGAAAAAAATAATTGAAATAAAAGAAAATCAAAGAAAACATATAGATACCATTGAAGAATTAGATACAAGTGATTATTATAAACATAAGCAAAAAGAAAAAGAATTAAATGATGTGTTTAATGAAAAAAGTAAGGATCAAAAAGAAAAACTTAAGTTTAATCCTAAAGATATGAAAGAATTCTTTGATAAAAGAATAATTGGTCAAGAAGAAGCAAAAATAGATGTTATTTCCGCAGTATTCATGAATAGTATAATGGATGATCCAATTAATAAAAACTCTTGTTTATTAATTGGTCCTACTGGTTCAGGTAAAACTCTAATTGCTGAGTCTGTAGCAGAGTTTTTGGATTTACCATTTGTATCTATTGATACAACACAATTAACATCTCCTGGTTATGTTGGAGCAGATATAGAAGATTTCTTATCAATATTAATAACAAAAGCAGATGGGGATATTGAAAAAGCAGAACATGGAATAGTATTACTAGATGAGATTGATAAAAAGGGTAGTGAAAGTAATAGTGATGTTTCAGGTCGTGGAGTTTTAAATACATTATTACCATTTATTCAGGGAACAACATATAGTGTTTCAGATTCATCATATGGTAAGAAAAAAGTTAAATTTGATACAAAAAACTTAACAATATTTGCAACAGGTGCTTTTACTGATGTAAATAAGTATATGGGAAATTCATCAATTGGATTTGGTGCTCATGTTCATGAAAAAGAAGAAGATGTTAAGTATAAAAAGATTACTAGAGAAGATTTAAAGAAGCATGGAAATATGCCAGAAGAGTTACTTGGAAGATTTTCAACTATTACTCAATTATCAGGACATACTAAAGAAAGTTTAAAAACTATTTTAACTGGTTCTAATATAAGTAATTTACATTCAGAAAAAGAAAAATTAGAAAAGTTGGGTATAAGTCTTTCATGGACTGAAGATTATTTAGATAAAGTAGCAGAAAACGCATTAACATTAAAAACAGGTGCAAGAAGTTTAAAGTCTGTTATAGAAGAATCTATTAAGACAGCAAGATGGGAAGCTATTAATAATATAGGAGAAGTAGAAGGTATTATTTTGAATAAGGATAGTGTAGAAGACGCTGATAAATCAGTTTTAGTATATAAAGATGGTGGAACTAATACTGTTGAAGAAATAAAAAAGAATAAAGAAATTAGTAAAGTGAAATCAAAACAAGAAGATAAATAGATACTCTGTATCTATTTTCTGTTATAATTAAGATGGTGATAATATGGATAAAATAGTTATTATAGGTGGAGGAGCATCAGGTCTTACATGTGCAATAAAAGCAAAGAATGACAATAATGAAGTTATTATTTTGGAAAAAAATGATGTTTGTGGTAAAAAGATATTAGCAACAGGTAATGGTAAATGTAATTATTATAATGATAATCAAGATATTAGTAACTATAATTCATTTAACACTGAATTAATATCTAAAATCATTAACGATGAAAATATTTCTAAAGTAAAAAACTTCTTTAATGAATTAGGTCTTATTCCTAAAATTAAGAATGGATATTATTATCCTATGTCAGAGCAAGCTTCTAGTATTAGAAATATATTAGTAAATAAGGCAAAAGAAAAAGATGTAAAAATTATAACTAATTGTAATGTAAAAGAAATTACAAAAGAAGATAATAAATTTGTAATTAAAACAACTACACATAGTATTATTTGTGATAAAGTAGTTCTTTCAACTGGTTCATATGCAGGAGTAAAAAATATAAAAGATGTAAATAGTTATAAGATATTAGATAACTTTAACCTAATGATAGAAAATGTTTTACCAACTCTTGTTCAATTAAAAGGAGAAGGACATTATTTTAGAGATTGGGATGGAGTTCGAATAGATTCTAATATTAAATTATATGAAGATGATAAGTTTATAAAAGAAGAAAATGGGCAAATACAATTAACAAATTATGGTGTTAGTGGAATTTGTGTATTTAATTTGAGTAGTAAAATATCTAGAGGTCTTTCTCATCATAAAAAAGAAGAATTAGTAATAGATTTTCTTCCTACAATAGATAATTTAGATGAGTATTTTAATAGAAGAAGTAAAATACTTGGTAATTATAAAATACTAGATTTCTTAGAAGGATTGATTAATACAAAACTTGTTCATACTATTTTAAGTATTCTTAATATTGATAAAAATAAAACATATAATGATTTATCAATAACAGAAAAATCAAAGTTGGTTAATATGATAAAATCTTTTAAATTAAAAATAACAGGTACTAATGATTATACTAAAGCTCAAACATGTACAGGTGGTTTGGATTTAGAAGAATTAAATCTAAATACCATGGAAGTTATTAAAGTACCTAATTTATATGTAATAGGTGAGATAATTGATTTAGATGGAATATGTGGTGGCTACAACCTAACTATTGCATGGCTTACAGGTATACTTGCAGGAAGTGATCTTAATGATTAGATTAAGACAAATAAAAATAGAAGTTAGTCTAGATAGTAATGAATTATTAATAGAGAAGATTTCTAAGAAATTAAGAATAAAAAAAGAAGAAATAAAAAGTTTTAGTATTAGTAAAAAAAGTATTGATGCTAGAGATAAAAATAATATTTATTATGTTTATGAAGTAGATATAGATATTTTAAATGAAGAGAGAGTTTTAAGAAAAAATAAGTCTAGTGACATTTTAAAAATAAATAATAATAGTTATAAGATAGAAGTTAAGAATAAAGAAAATCTTAATAAAAAAATAATTATTGTTGGAAGTGGTCCAGCAGGATTATTTAGTGCGTATATGTTAGCGTCTTTGGGATATAAACCATTAGTAATAGAACGTGGAGAAAAAATAGAAGATAGAGTTAAATCTGTAGATAAGTTTTTTGAAACAGGAATTTTAAATACAGAATCCAATATTCAATTTGGAGAAGGTGGAGCAGGAACATTTTCTGATGGAAAACTTAATACTTTAACAAAAGATAAATTTAATAGAAGTAAAAAAGTATTTGAGATATTCGTAGAAAATGGGGCTCCAAAAGAAATAATGTATTTATCAAAACCACATATTGGTACAGATATATTAAGAAAAGTAATAATAAATATGAGAAATAAAATAATAGATATGGGTGGAGAATTTAGATATAGTACTAAACTTACTAATTTGATTATTAAAGATAATAAAATAAAGCAAATAGAAGTAAATAGTAATGAAAGAATAGATTGTGATATATTAATTCTTGCGATAGGACATTCTGCTAGAGATACTTTTAAAATGCTAAATGATAATAGTATTAAAATGTCTCCAAAACCATTTGCGATAGGCCTACGTATTATGCACCCACAAAAAATGATAAATGAAAGTCAATATGGTACAAAGTATCAATTAGATCCAGCTAGTTATAAATTAACTTATAATACAAATGAAAAACGAGGAGTATATTCATTTTGTATGTGCCCAGGAGGATTTGTAGTTAATGCTTCAAGTGAAGAAAAAAGATTAGTTGTTAATGGAATGAGTAATTATAAAAGAGATAGTAAAAATGCAAATAGCGCTATTGTTGTTTCAGTAAGTCCCAATGATTATGGGAAAGGTTTATTTGATGGGATTGAATTTCAAAGAAAGTTAGAAGAAAAAGCATATCAAATAGGTTTAGGAAAAATACCTATTCAATTATATAAGGATTATAAAGCAAATACTATTTCAAAAGAAATAGGTAGTATTGAACCAATTATTAAAGGTAAATATAATTTTGCTAATTTAAATGAAATATTTCCTAATTATATAAATGAAGCATTAAAAGAAGGTATAGACAGTTTTGGTAAAAAAATAAAAGGATTTTCAAATGATGATACATTACTTGCTGGAGTGGAATCACGTACATCATCACCAATTAGGATAGAAAGAAATGAGGATATGACTTCATCTATATCTGGTGTTTATCCAATCGGTGAAGGAGCAGGTTACGCAGGTGGCATTACGACATCTGCAATTGATGGATTAAAAGTAGTAGAAAAAATTATTTTATACTAAATTTAATAATTGAGTATAAAAAGTAAGATGAGTTTTAAAATTTTTCTAAGGCAATTTTAAAAATTCATCTTTTTTTATTTCTTAATTTTAAAAAATGGTCATTTGCAAATAAAAAAACTATATGCTAAAGTGTTCCTACTTAGTTCGAATTAAGAAAAGAAAGGAGTAATATATGATTGATGATAATAGGTTTTATACCTGTAGAAATGATAGAGCGTTTAAAGAAGTTTTTATGAATGAAAAGAATAAAGATATATTAAAAGTATTACTTGAAAGTATTTTAAAAGTGGAAATAAGAGAAATAAAATATTTAAACTTAGAAAAGAATGTAGATAATATTAATATTAGAAGAAAACATTTTGACCTACACCTAGATACTAATATTGGAAAGATTCAAGTAGAAGTAAATGCCAAATTAGAAGACTATACAAGAAGTAGAAATACCGCATTTATTTGTGATACCTATTCTCATGAGGTATTAAAAGGAGAGGATTATTCAGAAGATAGTTTAATAGTTCAAATAAATTTTACTTATGGATTAGGAAAGAAAGAAAAAGATTTAAGAATATATAAGATACAAGATGAAGAAGGAATTTTATATATAAGAAACTTCATAATATATGAATTTAATATGGATTATTATAAAGAAATATGGTATTCTAAAGACAAGAAAAAGATAGAAGAATCTAAATATTTAATTATGCAAGATTTAGATAAAAAAGAATTAGAGATTCTATCTAAAAAGGATAAGGTGATAACAAAGTATATGGAAGAATTAGAAAGAGTAAATGAAGATCCAAAGTTTAGAGAATTTGTATCAGCAGAACAAGACAATAAGATGATAGAAAATACCATAAAAAAATATGCAAGAAGAGAAGAAAAAAGAGAGATAGCAAAATCACTTTTACAAAAAGAAATTAATATTAATATTATATCTGAGTGCACTGGATTGTCTTTAGAAGAAATTAATGAATTATAATTATTTGACAAAAACAATGGTTTATGGTAAAATTACCCACAAGTGAGGGGATATAAGGTAGCGAGCTATCCCGGGTGAAAAACCTACACGTAAATTACGGAGTCACGAAAAAAATTTCGTGGCTTTTTATTTTCGCACGAGGAAAGGAGTAATAATTATGATAAAATATGAAAATATTGCAGCAGAAACAATATATCGTGGTATATTTGATAGTAACTTATATGCAATTATTAGTGATTATAGTGTAAAAACAGTCCAAGATATAATTAATTTGATAGATCTAGGTATATTTGAAGATTATCAATTGCAAAAAATTAATTCTAAAATAGAAAGAGTTACTAAGGCAATGAATAAAGCTAATAATAAAGAAAAAGAACTAGTTATATATGATGCAGGTACTTACGAAGATACTGACTTAGAGTATACAGATACACAAAATAATGGTGATATATTGTTACTTGCAAATCCAACTAGTTATTCTAGTCCAAGATATGTATCTTTAAAAAGAGTTTCTTTATCAAAAATAAAAGATTATATAGGACTAACTACGGAAAATGGTGATAATTATCTTTGTTGTAATAGTAGAAATATTGGAAAAGAGACATTATCTAATGTATTAGAGGCAATAAAAATGTATAATGAACAAGTAGAAAGACAAGCACAGTTAACTAAAAAACGAGATATTAATGTATTTATGTATCAAAAAGAAGAAAAAGCATTATTAGCTAATGATAATTATATAGATATAATTGATTATTTATTAGATACTGCTGAAGAAGAACTTATTTGGGGTAAATTATCAGATAATCAAAGAAAACTATATTTATCAACTATAGATAAAAATAGGGAATCAGATAAAAGAATTAAATCTAGAATAATTGATTATGTTTCAAATTATACAACAGTAGATGAAATGGAAAAAATTAATAGGGGTTATTATAAAGTATTAAATAGATTTATAAGAAAGTGAGTATGTATAAGTTTTTACGAGCTACATAGGGAGAAATCTTACACGTTTGACACGGAGTCACTTACTATTTATATAAATGGTAAGGTCTTGGTGTCATTTTTTGTTATAATTAGAATAGGAGGAATATATATGGCAATTATAGAGGTAAAAAAATTATCAAAACAGTTTAGTGTAAAACTAAAAGAAAAGGGATTAAAAGGAAGTTTTAAATCATTAATAAAACCTAAGTATAAAAAAATTAAAGCAGTTAGTAATGTATCATTTTCTGTAGAAAAAGGAGAAATGATTGCTTTCATTGGACCTAATGGAGCAGGAAAATCTACAACTATTAAGATGCTTACAGGAATACTATATCCAGATAAAGGTGATATTAAAGTATTAGGATATGATCCTAGAATAGATAGAAAAAAGCTAGCATATGAAATAGGAACAGTATTTGGACAAAAAGAACAATTATGGACTCATTTAACTCCATATGATAATTTTAAATTCTTTGGAGCAATCTATGATATACCAGAGAAGGTAGTAGAAAAAAAGATTGAAGAATTAAGAGAATTATTTGAACTAGATGACTTTATAACGACACCAGTTCGTAATTTAAGTTTAGGACAAAGAATTCGTTGTGAGATAGTAGCAAGCTTAATTCATGAACCAAAAATACTATTTTTAGATGAACCAACCATCGGACTTGATCCTGTAGTTAAGGAAAATATTAGAACACTAATTAAAAGAATGAATAAAGAGTATAAAACAACGATATTCTTAACCAGTCATGATGTATCTGATATTGAAAAACTATGTAAAAGAGTAATTATTATTAATGATGGTAAATTAGTATTAGATGATTCTATGGAAAACTTAAAATATCATTACTTAAATAAAAAAATTGTTGAAGCTAAAATGAAAGAACAAGTTAATTTAGATGATGAAGACGGAATTACTATTTTAAAAGATAAAGGATATAATTTAAAACTAGAAGTAGATACAAAGAAAAAATCAATAGCTGATGCTTTAAAACTGTTAAATCCAGATAATATTGTAGACATAAATATATCTAATACTCCACTAGAAGATATTATTAGTAATATCTATAAAAAAGGTGATAAGAAATGAAAAAGTATTTATTCATCTACAAAACAGAAATAATGAGTAATATTAGCTATGCATTTAATTTAATTACAGGTTTTGTTGGCTATTTTATTCATATCTTTATATTTTTAAATTTATGGAAATATATTTATAGTAATCCTAAAGAACTTATTAATGGCTATTCTATGAACCAAATGGTATGGTATGTAATAGTCACTGAAATATTATGGATGTGTATTGGAGGAAGAAAACTTTGTAAACAAATAATAAGTGATGTACGTACTGGTAATGTTGCCTATAACATCAATAGACCATATAGTTATATTTTGTATCAATTATTTAGTAATTTAGGAAGATTTACAGTTAAGTTTGTTTTATTCACAATACTTGGTGTAGTAATGGGATTAGTATTTTTACAAGAATTTCCTAATATATCTGTTTTAGGTATTATATTGGTATTACTTTCAAGTTTTCTAGCAACTATAATTAATACGTTATTTGTTATAGTTATTGGATTGTTTTCATTTTTTATAGAGGATTCTAATCCATTTTATTGGGTATATTCAAAGTTTATTTTAGTAGTTGGTACATTATTTCCAATAGAATATTTTCCAAAAGTAATTCAACCAGTTATTAAAGCTAGTCCAATTTTTGCAGTTAGTTATGCACCTGCTAAAATGTTTGTAGATTTTAATATTAATAATGTATTTTATATATTATTAGTTCAATTAGTATATGTTGTTATTTCATATACATTATGTTTATTTATATATAGAAAGGGAGTGAAAAATATCAATGTTAATGGCGGTTAAAAATCAGATTAAGATTTCTTTATTATCTATTAAATATGCATGTATTAGGGAAATGCTTAATAAAACAACATTCATTACTAATGTAATTTTTATGATTTTAAATAATGCTTCTTTTATAATTCAGTGGGTTATACTATATTCATTAAGAGAGAATGTTGGAGGTTATTCATTTAAACAAGTTATGTTTTTGTGGGCACTAGCAGCATCAACTTATGGTATTTCTCATTTCTTATTTAAGAATGCTTATACATTATCAGATACTATTAATAATGGAAAACTTGATTCTTATCTAGTTCAACCGAAGAATGTATTATTATCTGCAATAACATCTGATGTAGAAGTATCAGCATTAGGAGACTTAATTTATGCATATGTAGTTTTAATTATTTGTGAATGTACAATTAAATCATTTTTACTGTTTACATTTTTTTCAATAATTGGAGGACTTGTTTTAACTTCTTTAGCAATCATTTTTGCATCTTTAAGTTTCTGGTTTCAAAAATCAGATGCAATTGTAGATACAGCTAATGGTTTAATGACAAACTTTGCAACATATCCAGATGGTATATTTAAGGGTGCAGTTAAATTTATTTTATATACTATGGTTCCTGTTGGATTCGTAAATTATATTCCAATTTCATTGATAAAAAGTTTTAACATAGAGTTTTTTGCATTAGCACTTATATTTGATATAACAATAATAGTATTTGCATTTGTAATTTTCTATAGTGGATTAAAAAAGTATTCATCAAGTAACTTGATGATAGCCAAAATATAAAGGAGAGTGATAGTATGGCTAGTTTAATGATAGTAACAGGACCACAAGCAGTAGGTAAAATGACAGTTGCAGAACAAATAAGAGATAAAACTAATTTTCATCTTATGGTAAACCATGACAGTATTGAAATATCTAATAAAATATTTGGTCGTGGTAGTGATGCTCAAAAAAAGTTTAATCAATTATTTAGAGAAGCAGCATTTAAAACAGCAATAGAGAATAATGTAGATTTAATCTTTACATTTGTAACAGCATTTGATTTAGAAGAAGAAATAGCTTATCTTAATAGTTTAAAAGATATGTTTGAATCTACAGGAGGTAATTTCTATTTTGTAGAGTTAGAAGCAGATATAGAAACAAGACTTGAAAGAAATGTTACTCCACATAGATTAGAATCAAAAGAAAGTAAAAAAGATATAGAATGGACTAAAAATGATATTCTAAAAACTGCTTTAAAATATCAATTAAATTCAGATAAACAATTATTTGAAAATCATCTAAAAATAAATAATACTAATTTAGAACCAGATGAAGTAGCAGAACAAGTTATAAATAAATTTAATTTAGAGAGGTCTCAAAATGATAGGAGTAATAGTAGCGTCAAATAAAGAATGGGAATTTGTAATTAATTATTATTCTGATATTGATATAAGAGAGTCTTTATATGGATCTTATTTTATTAAAATAATTGATAACAAAGAAGTAATATTCTTTAAAACAGGATCAAGAAAAATAAGAAGTGCAGGAGCTACACAATATTTAATTGATCATTATAAATTAGAAAAAGTATTACTAATAGGTACAGCCGCTGGAGTTAATCATGAATATAATTTAAAAGATGTGTTAGTTCCTAGTATTATTGTATCTGGTGATACTTCATTTATAGAAAAAGGGGAAGGTTTTAATAATAAATATGTGATTGATTTAGATAATGAAAGTAATATTATAATTTATTCTAGTGATAAACCATTAATTTATAAAGAAGATGTAGAAAATCTCTTAAATAATAATGTTACACTTTATGATATGGAAGCATTTTCTGTAGTAGATATCTGTAAAATAAATAATATAGATATAAAAGTAATTAAAGGAATAACAGATTTTCCAGGTGATTATTCATCTGATGATGAAAAACAATATCTTGAATATAAAGAAAATGTAAATATAGTAATGAAAAAAATATTAGATAATTATTTAGAAAAATATATTTTAGGGGAGTGATATTATGAGTTATTATAAGAAACTAGAAGGAGATAGAATTTACTTGTCACCAATCAGTATGGAAGATGCAGAAACTTATACAAAATGGCTAAATGATAGAAAAGTAACAGATGGAATTGGTGGTACTAAAAATCTAGTTAATATAGAAAATGAAAAAGAATGGATTACAAAGTGTTTACAAAGTGGTAGAAAATGCTTTGGTATTATCTTAAAGGAAAATGATAAGTTAATTGGTAATTGTGGTCTAGAAGATTTTGATAATGTTGCTAGAAGCGCTACTCTTGGAATATTTATTGGTGAAGAACAATATAGAAGTAATGGATATGGAGCAGAAGCTATTAGATTACTTCTTAAATATGGATTTGATATTTTAAACTTACATAATATAAATTTAGGAGTATTTAGTTTTAATGAACGAGCAATCACATGCTATAAAAAAGTTGGTTTTAAAGAATATGGAAGAAGACATGAATGTTACTATTTAGATGGTAAATATTATGATCGAATAGAAATGGAAGTATTAGAAAAAGATTATCGTGGTGATATAGAGTTTATTTAATTAGTTTTCTTTATTTAAAAAATGTGTTATCCTAGTTTTAGGAGGGTTTTATGGAAAAAGGAAAATTAATAGTAGTTGAAGGTGCTTGTGATGGTATTGGAAAAACAACACAATATGAGATGCTAAGAAGCCATTTTGAAGAAGACGGAGAATATGTAATTAGCCATCATTTCCCATCATATGGTACATATCAGGCAGCAGCAGTAGAAAAGTATTTAAAAGGAGATTATGGACAACCTAGTGAACTATCACCATACTTTGTAAATAGTTTGTATGCAGCCGATCGTGGTATTACTTGGTATAGCGAATTGAAAAAATTATATGATGATGGAAGTATAATCTTATTAGATAGATATACAACATCAAGTCTAATTTATCAATCAGCACTTATTGAAGACATAGAAGAAAGAAAATCGTTTATTAATTATGTAATAGATTTTGAATATAGAAAAATAGGTATCAAAGAACCAGATGAAGTAATATTTTTACATGCACCATTTGATTTAGTAACTGAACTTAGAAATGCTAGAGTAGAAAACGAAGGTGTTGTAAATGATATTCATGAAGCTAATTTAGATTTTATGAAGAAGGTTTATGATAATGCTATGTTTTTAGCAGATTATCTATCTTGGAATAAAATACAATGTAATGATGGAAATAAGATGAGAAGTATTGATGATATTCATAAGGAAGCATATAGTTTAGTAAAGAAAAAGGCATAGAAATATGCTTTTTTTTCTCAAAAAGTAACAAACTTTTATTTCTCTTTTCGAATTAAAACTTGGAGAATTTATATCAGAATTATATTATGTAGTTCAAAAGATGCAGAAGTAGTTGTGTATTCAATGAGTATAGAAAATAGTAAAAATTAATTAAAAGTATTTCTAATTTCTTTTAGAAATGCACTTTCTGTGGTAAAATAAATTAGAAGGTGAAAAGATGAATATATTTGTAACAGGTTGTTGTGGTTATATAGGAAGCCATACATGTGTTGAACTATTAAATAATGATTATAATGTTATAGGACTTGATAATTTTAGTAATAGCAAAAAAGAAGTTCTAAATAAAATAAAACAAATAACTAATAAAGATATTAAATTCTATGAAGGAAATATGATAGATGAAGATATTTTAAGAAAAATATTTAGTGAGAATAAAATAGATTGTGTTATTGATTTTGCAGCATATAAGGCAGTAGGAGAATCAGTACAAAAACCTATAGAGTATTATACTAATAATGTTTCTACAGTACTTAATCTATTAAAAGTAATGAAAGAGTTTGATTGTAAAAGGTTGGTATTCAGTAGTAGTGCAACAGTATATGGAGATCCTGAAGTAGTTCCTATAACGGAAGAAGCTAAAACTGGTGGTACTACTAATCCTTATGGTACTAGTAAATTATTTGTAGAACAGATTTTAAAAGATTTATATAAATCAGACGATGCTTGGGATATATGCATATTAAGATATTTTAATCCAATAGGAGCACATTCTTCAGGACTAATAGGAGAAGAACCAAATGGAATTCCAGCTAATTTAATGCCATATATTTCTAAAGTAGCATCTAAAAAACTAGAATGTTTATCAGTTTTTGGTTCTGATTATGATACTAAAGATGGTACAGGAGTAAGAGATTATATTCATGTAGTTGATTTAGCTTTTGGTCATATTAAAGCCGTAGAAAAACTAGATAAAGAAAAATGTGGTTTATACATATATAATCTAGGAACAGGAGTAGGTTATAGTGTTTTAGATATGATAAATGCTTTTGAAAGAGTTAATGGAATAAAAATAAATTATAAAATAGTTGATAGACGTCCAGGCGATATAGCAACATGTTATAGTGATCCAACAAAAGCTAAAGAAGAGTTAGGATTTATATGTAAATATACTCTTGATGATATGGTACGTGATGCTTGGAATTATGAAAATTCTAATAAATAAAAGAGGCGATTAATATGGAATTTAAAGAAATAGACAAGAAAACATTTGATAAATTTGAAAAAAATCATGAACAAGTAAATTTTAGTCAAACTAGTGCTTGGGCAGATGTAAAAAAAGTAAATGGATGGAAAAGTTATTTCTTAGGATTATATGAAAAAAATAAATTAATAGGGGCAACACTTCTTTTAGCTAAGAAAGTTCCAATTGTTAAGAAGAATATGTTTTATGCTCCTCGTGGCTTTTTAATCGATTATAGTAATTATGAAGTATTAGAATATTTTACTAAAGAAATTAAAAAGTTTGCTAAAGAACATAATGCTATATTTATTAAGATTGATCCATATATAATTTATCAAGAACGAGACTTAGATGGTAACATTGTAGAAAATGGTAAAGATAATAAAAAAGCTTTCTCTAATTTAATAAAACTAGGATATAAACATTTTGGATTTAATGTTATGCAAGATACTTTACAACCTAGATGGATTTTTGTAACTGATACTAAAGATAAAACGATAGAAGAAGTTATGAATGGTATGGATTCTAAGACTAGACAAATAATAAGGAAGAATGAAAGATTATGTATTGAGACAAGAGAAATATCTTATGATGAATTAGGATTATTCAAAGATATTATGGCTCATACTGGTGATAGAAGAAATTTTATAGATAGACCACTTTCATATTATCAAAATATGTATAAGAATTTAGAACCTGCTGGTATTTTAAAAATATTAGTAGCAGAACTTCATACTGATAAATTGATTAAAAATTATGAAGAAGAGATATCTGTATTAAAAAAAGATTATGAAGATAGAAAATATAAACATGATAATGGAATCAATAAAATGAATGAAAATAAATATCTTTCAAAACAAAAGTCAGTTGAACAAGAAATAGAAAGAATTACAAAGAAAAAAGAAGAAGCAATAGCTATTCAAAAAGAAAATGGAGATATAATTCCATTAGGAGGTATTTTATTTCTTATTCATGGAAAAGAAGTATTGTCATTAGTTGGTGGTTCTTATGATAAGTTTATGGAATTTCAATCAGCTTATACTGTTCATTGGGCAGGATGCAAATATGCTATAGAAAATGGATATGATAGATATAATTTTTATGGAATCACAGGAGATTTTAATGAAAAGAATCCTTTATTAGGATTATATCTATTTAAAAGAGGTTTTGGGGGTAAAGTAGTTGAATTAATTGGAGAATTTGATTTAATAGTATCTAAGTTTTGGTATTTTGTATATAAACTTTCATTTAAAATTTATCATGGACTAAAAAATATAAAAGCAAAATTCTAATTGACTAAAAAAAATATATGAATTATGATGTATAAAGAGGTGTTATAAATGTTATTGTATCAATTAAAAGTTAGAAAAAAAGAAATATTTGTAATTACATTTATCTTAGCTTTTGCGTTAATCGCAACTAATAGAATATATTATAAATTTAAGGATTCAAATAATGTAGATTATAATACAGCAACTATAGATACTACATTTCATGAAAAAACAGGAGCAGAAGTAAATATTACAAAGGTTACTCCAATGACAGATTCATTAGGTCTTTCATCACGTGCATACACATTTACTATTAAGAATAATACTAATGCAAGTTTAAAGTATTCTATTTCAATTGAAGATAATGAATTAAAAGTAGATGAAGATAGTTGTGAAAGTATGCAAATACCACATAATCTTATTAGATTTGCTATACATCAAAAAGGTGAGAAGAATAATATTTATACACTTAGTGATTTAGTTAATGGAGAAGTATTAACTAGAATAATAAAAGCAAATCAACAAGAAGAGTATACTATGAGATTTTGGGTTGCAAAAGATTCCATGCTTACAGGAACAAAATTACATTATCATGGTATTATCAAGGTTAATGATTTAGGTAATCAAGTAGCAATTATTAGTTAAATATGTAAATAGATGTAAAGTTGCTAATTAGCAACTTTTTTTGTTATGACATAAAAAAACATTGTGTTATACTTAAAATAAGATAGGAGAGTAGTTATGGAAAATAAAAATGAAGAAATAATAGATAAACAAACTGAAAATGAAACAATGACAAATAGCCAAGAAGTTAACAATCAACAAAAACCAGAAGTATATGAAAAGAAACGTAATAAATATGCTTTTGTAGTAGCTTTTGCACTAGTAGCTATATTATTAATTACAGGAACATATGCTTGGTTAAGAATAGGATTAAATGGAACAAAAACAAATATAATAAAAGCAGGCTTGTTGGATTTAAGGATAGATGAGACTCCAACTTCAGAAGAAGTAATACGTATAGAGCGTGCAATACCACAAAGTTATAGACAAGGAATAACAAATCCACCATATAGATTTACTTTAATAAATAATTCTAGTGTGGATACAGATTATACAATTAGTCTAGAAGATTTATATGAAGGTGCTGATGCATCATTAACAGCAAATGATAAAATAGCAGATAATTTAATAAGATATATTTTAGTAAAAAATGATGATGAGATGATCGCAAGTAATTCAAAATTACTATCAACAGGAAGAACAATAGACACTGGAACAATTTCTGGAAAGAGTGGAAATACACCAACAGAGATACCATATACATTATATATATGGATAGATTCAAAAGCAGGCGACAATGCAACAGAAGCAGATATTATGAGTAAGATATTTAATGCAAGACTTAATATAACTGCAGAACAACATCATGAAACAACGCCAGCACAAGTAGGATTCCAACCAACATACTTTGCATTTGGAGATGTAACAACAGCATCCCCAACAACAGCACCAGCAGGTAAAAATGTATACGCAGCATTAGATAGTCAGGGAAATAAAGGAGTATGTATAAATAGAAGTGGAACAGTACATTGTTTCCAAACAAATAATGTAGCATATGAACAACAACATGTACAACAAGTATTTAACCAACAATGTGAATATCTTTCCGAGTACAGCTGCTGGATCTGCAATGCGGGTCTTTTCGGCTGCGCTGTGGGTTCGAATGGCGACGTGAGTTGCAACGATCGCGGTCCGAACGAGTACTGCGCTGTGAGTCCGGATGGCTCAGTGAATTGTGGCCAGTAGCTTCGCGCCTTGTCTAAGATCTAGGATCAATCTTTGCAAAAGCAAAGGTTTTATAAATGATAGAAAGAATTATTCGAGAAATATAAATGTTTCTCGAATTTCTATTGTAATGGAAGTTATGGTATGCTAAAATCTAGTTAAGATAGGATGATTAATATGGATAATTTAAGTGAAAAACAAAAAAATAGATATGCATTTATAGTTGCTATTATATTTATAATTATATTATTAATGACAGGAACAGTTTCTTGGTTAATAATAAAAGCTAATTCAAATAAGGTAAATGCAATTAAGGCAGGAGCATTAGATCTAAGAGTAGATGAATCTCCAACACAAGATGGTGATATACATATAGAACGTGCTATACCACAAAGTTATAGACAAGGAATAACTAATAAACCATATAAGTTTACACTTATAAATAATTCAACAATTCCAACAAGTTATACAATCACTTTAGAAGATTTATATGAAGGTATTGATGCTACTTTAACTGATAATGATAAAATTTCAGATAGTTTAATAAGATATATCTTAGTAAAAAATGATGATGAGATGATTGCAACAAATTCAAAATTATTATCAACAGGAAGAATAATAGATTCTGGAACGATAGCAGGTAAAACAGGTAATCAATCAGTACAAATACCTTATACATTATATGTTTGGATAGACTCTCATGCTGGAGATAATGCAACCGAGACTGATATCATGAGCAAAATATTTAATGCAAGACTAAAAATAAATGCAGAACAATATCATTAGTATCAAATGAAATAGCTACTATCGTAGCTTTTTTCTTTGAAAAAAAATAATCTTGTTCTCTATAAAAAATTATAGTATAATAGTATTGTTAGGATTGGAGTGATGATATGAATAGTTATTATACTAGTGTTGAACTTGGTACTAATGATATCAAAATACTAGTTTGTAATAAAACAAAAAACAAATTTCATGTGATTGCTCAAGTATGTAGTCCATCTGCTGGAATAAGTAAGGGAATAATTGTTGATACAAAACAAGCTATTAATTCTATTAAGAAGGCATTCAAGAAGATTAATGAAATGTTGCAAATGAAAATCACAAAAGCAGTTGTTTGCATTCCAACTATTAATTGTAGGACTGATATCGTTATTGGTAGTTGTGATGTTATTGATTACCAAGAAATAACTGGTGATGATGTTAGTAATGTTTTAAAAGACTCAGTAATTGGTCAGGTTGCAGAAGATGAAGAATTAATAACTGCTATTCCAATTAGTTTTAAAGTTGATGAAGAAGAAGGAATAAAAGATCCTAAAGGTATGGCAGGTAAGTCATTAGAAGCAAAAGTTTTAATTACTACTTCTCCAAAAGATTTAGTATATAAAATGTTAGAAGTATTAAAACTTAGTGGAGTAGAAGCAATTGATGTCTGCTATTCAGCAGTAGCAGATTATTATGCAGCAAAGAATAACAATTTAGATAAACAAGTTGGTTCAGTTATAAATATTGGTGAAGATAAAACAACAATATCTGTTTATAATAAAGGTATAATGATAAAGAGTAAAGTTATTAATGTTGGAAGTAAAAATATTGATAATGATTTAACATATATATTTAAGACATCTAGTGAAGAATCAAGAAGATTAAAAGAAAATTTTGTAATAGCAGATTCTAGGTATGCAGATGTTAATGAAATATGTGAGGCTACTTTAAAAACAGGAAAAATAAAATCATTTAATCAACTAGAATTGTCTAAAGTAGTAGAAGCAAGATGTGCTGAAATTTTAAAAATAGCAAAAAATGAGTTAAAAAACTTAACAAAAAGAGAAATAAGTTATATAATTATAACAGGTGGAGTAAGCGAACTAGCGGGATTTCAATATGTAGTAGAAGATATATTGGGATTAAAAGGGCGTGTTTGTAATATTACTACCATGGGAATAAGACATAATAAATATAGCAGTGTCTATGGATTGGCAAAGTATTTTGATAGTAAATTGAAATTACGTGGCAAACATGTCAATATGTTAAATAATGAAGATATAGAGAATTTAATTACCATAAAACAAACTAAGGAAAATAATGATAATCTTATTAATAAGGTAATCGGACATTTTTTTGAAAACTAAGGAGGAACAGGTATGATAGGTGGATTAGAGATGGATCAATTAGCTAAGATCAAAGTTATAGGTCTTGGTGGTGGTGGTAATAATGCCATCAATAGAATGGTTGAGTCAGGAGTAAAAGGAGTAGAATTCCTTGCTGCTAATACAGATTTACAAGTACTAAATACATCAAAAGCTGATGTAAAGATTCAAATAGGGGCAACATTAACTGATGGTCTTGGAGCAGGAGGTATGCCTGAAATTGGAAAAGAATCTGCTATTGAATCAAAGAAAGAAATAGAAGATGCCTTAACAGGTGCAGATATGGTATTTGTTACATGTGGAATGGGTGGAGGAACTGGAACAGGTTCTGCACCAGTAGTTGCTGAAATTGCTCAAGCTTTAGGAGCACTTACTATTGGTATAGTTACTAAACCATTCTCATTCGAAGGTAAAAAGAGAATGCAAAATGCTCTTGAAGGTATTGAAGAATTAAAGAAACATGTAGATACATTAATTGTAATTCCAAATGATAGATTAAGAGAAATCATTGATAAAACAACACCAATGTTAGAAGCATTCAAAGAAGTTGATAATGTATTACGTCGTGGTGTTCAATCAATATCAGACTTAATTGCTGTAGTTGGACTTGTTAACCTTGACTTTGCAGATGTTAAAGCAGTCATGGAAAAGAGCGGACGCGCTATTATCGGTATTGGTATTGGTATGGGTGAAGATAGAGCTATTGAAGCTGCAAGACAAGCTGTTTCATCTCCACTTTTGGAAACATCAATTGAGGGAGCAACAGATGCAATTATTAATATTACCGGTGGTGTTAACTTAACATTATTTGAAGCTGAACAAGCTGCAGAAGTTGTTAGAGCAGCAGCAAATACAGATATTAATACAATCTTTGGTTCTGTAATTAATGAAAACTTATCAGATGAAGTTATTGTAACTGTAATTGCAACAGGTTTTGATAAAGGAAAGAAAGAGATAGAAAATAATCAACCTGTTTACAGTAATGCAGCTCCACCAAGACGTGCAGCAAGACAAGAACCTGAATTATTATATCAACCAAAAGAAAGTGAAGTAATAACATCAAATAGTGATGATGATTCTTCAGATGATTCTGATTTCGAATTACCACCTTTCTTAAAAGATAGAAATTATTAAGAGTAAAGGAAGTCAATTTATATTGACTTTTTCTTTGCAACAAAACAAAACAATGATATAATTAATATAGTGAGGGAGTATCGATATGGCAAAGAGAAAAAGAAGAAGAGAAACTAAGAAAAAATTCGAACATTCTGCAGAATTATATGGTGTTTTATTTGTATTAATGGCTATATTAGGACTTGGTAAATATGGGATAATAGGAAGATTTATAACATCTTTCTCAGTATTCTTATTTGGTTCTATCTACATGGTATTTTTAGTAGCAATATTTATAATTGGTTGTTACCTAGTTTTAAAAAGAGAATGGCCTGATTTTTTTTCAACAAAACTTTTAGGATTATATATACTTATATTAGGTATTTTAATACTAATGCATCAGGGATTTATTACACCTAAGAGTCAAAATGCAATGCAAATATTCCAAACTACAATGAATCAATTAGTAGATAGTTTTAGTAGTATAATGACTACTGGTATAGTTGATGATTATAGTGCCATTGGTGGAGGTATAATAGGTGGAGTTTTTGCAATTCTATTTAATAGCTTATTCTCATATACCGGTATGCAAATAGTATCTTGGACTTTAGTAGGTTTAGGTTTTTGTTTATTAATTGGATTCTCATTATTTGATATTCTAAAAGAAAAATGGGAAAATAGAACACCTAGAGAAAAGAAAATAAAAGAATCTAAAAATGATAAGGGTGTAATTATAAAAGATGGTACAGAAGATATTACAACAGAATTAAAAGATGAAGATAAACATATAAAAATTTCTAGTATTGAGGAGTTAACTAAGGTAGAACAAAACAATATAAATGTAGAAACAAATAAAGATAGTAAGAATACTACAAATGTTGATTATAAATTACCAAGTATTGATTTATTAGAAAAGCCTAAGAAAAAGTCTAAATCAACTGATCAAAGTATTATTGAAAAGAATATATTAACACTTGAAAAAGTATTAAGTGATTTTAAAATTACTGGTAAAGTAGTAGAAGTACATATAGGACCAAGTGTTGTTCAATATGAGTTAGAAATAGCTAGTGGTACTAGAGTCAATAAGATAACAAGTATTAATAGAGAAATATCTTTAGCTCTTGCTAAAAAAGATGTTAGAATTGAAGCTCCAATTCCTGGTAAGAATACAGTTGGTATTGAATTTGCAAATGATGATCCAACTCCAGTTAGTTTTTATGAAATAATTAATAGTAAACAAATGATGGGAGCAATGGATAAAAAATTAATGGTTCCACTTGGAAAAAGTATTATGGGTGATATTGGAGTATGTGAAATTAACAAAATGCCACATTTACTTATTGCCGGTACTACGGGTAGTGGTAAATCAGTTTGTGTTAATGGAATAATATGTTCAATATTAATGCGTGCTAAACCTGATGAAGTTAAACTTGTAATGGTTGATCCAAAAGTAGTTGAATTATCTGTATATAATGGAATACCACATTTAATGTGTCCTGTTGTTACAGATCCAAAACAAGCATCAGTAGCATTAGCTAAAATGGTTGCTGAAATGGAAAGAAGATATCGCGTATTTAGCGATTCAAAAACAAAAAACATTGAAGGATACAATGAATATATTGAAAAAGAAAACAAAAAGATCAGTGATCCTGAAATGAAAAAAGAAAAGATGCCATATATAGTTATAATAATTGATGAGTTAGCAGATCTTATGATGGTAGCAGCAAAAGAAGTAGAAGATTCAATTTTAAGAATTACACAAAAAGCTCGTGCAGCAGGAATGCATTTAATAGTTGCTACTCAAAGACCATCAACTGAAGTTATTACAGGTCTAATTAAAGCAAATATTCCATCAAGAATCGCATTCTCAGTTGGATCTGGAATTGATTCAAGAACAATTCTTGATCAAACAGGTGCTGAAAACTTACTTGGTAAAGGTGATATGTTATTCTTACCAATAGGAATGAATTCTCCACTTCGTATTCAAGGTTCATTCATAACAGATAATGAAATAAAAAGACTTATTGATTATACAATGTCACAACAAGAAGCACAATACGATGATGTTATGATGAACTTAAATTCAGTAAATAGTGACAAGAGTGCATCACAAGTAGAAGATATGAACCAGCAAGAGGAATATGATGATCCACTTTATAATGAAATAGTTGAATTTGTAATTAGTACTCAAAAAGCAAGTGCCTCACTATTACAAAGAAAATTTAAATTAGGTTATAATAGAGCGGCTCGTATCGTTGATTTGTTAGAAGAACGTGGAATTATTGGTCCTGCAAACGGATCTAAGCCAAGAGAAGTATTAGTTCAATTAGATAGTAGTGATGAAGAATAAAGATGAATTAATGATGTGAACCCCGTTTAGTAGACATTATAAAAAAAGACAGTAATTAAAAAGAGAAAATTATTTTTCTCTTTTTGTGTAATTTTT
>CACZTK010000043.1 GCA_902784095.1 uncultured Erysipelotrichaceae bacterium
TATTTTGGCTTTATTAATCTTATCATTAATTTAAGTTCTTCCATATTAGCATGTCCTGATGTATGAATATCGGTTGTATCAGAATTTGTATAAACTTTTACTCCCTTTAAATATAGTTTATTGATAGTTTTTGAAATACTTAAAGCATTTCCTGGTATAGCACTAGAAGAGAATATTACAATATCATCAGGTCTTAATTTTATTTGACGATGAGTTCCATTAGATATTCTTGAAAGTGCTGCCAAAGGTTCACCTTGACTACCAGTACATAAAATTGTTACCTCATTTGGTTTTAAATTATTTGCTTCTTCAGCAGAAATTAATAATTCTTTGTGATTGATATATCCTCCATTAATAGAAATATTGATATTATTTTCCATACTTCTACCAAAAATACAAATCTTTCTGTTATGTTTATAACAAGTTTCAAAGATATGTTTTAAACGATAAATATTTGAGGCAAATGTTGCGATTATAATACGATTGTTTTTATATCTATCAAACATTTCAGCTAAAGCTCCATCAACTTTTGATTCTGATGCTGAATATCCTTCATTCAAAGCATTAGTTGAATCACTAATTAGTAAATCTACTCCTTCATGTCCAAGAGTTGCCATTTTATATAAATCAGCCATTGGTCCAATAGGAGTTAAGTCTAATTTAAAATCTCCTGTTGTTACAATCCTTCCATTAGGTGTAGTTAAACTTATACCATGTGAATCTGGTATAGAGTGAGTTATTCTAAAAAACTCAACATTAATTTCTCCAAAGGTTAGTTTAGAATCTTCGGTATATACAAATAAATTATCATAACGTATATTTCTATCTTCAAGCTTTACAGCAATTAATTCCTTTGCTTGATTTGGAGCATAAATAGCTGGTATGTTTATTTGTGAAAGTAAAAAAGGTATTGCTCCTATATGATCTTCATGACCATGAGTAATAAGTAAAGCTTTAATTTTATCTTCGTTTTCTTTTAAGAAAGTAAAATCAGGTAGTACATAATCAACTCCTAATAAATCACTTTCTGGAAAACTAATCCCCGCATCAATAATTACAATGTCGTTTTTATGCATTACACAATACATATTTTTACCGACTTCTCCTAAACCACCTAAAACAACAATTTTTGTTTCATTGGTTTTATTATTCATTTTTTTCTCCTTTCTTTTTATTTAGTTTATACATAAAAGAACTAACCGATATGATTATACTACTTTTTTTTGTTTTTGTCTATAAAGATTTAATTGCAATTTATTTTTAAATATTGTATTATACTTAGATGAAAAGGAGAAATAGAAGTATGAAAAATTTTTCAGTAAAGTTTAAGGTATTAAATGAAGAAGCTATAGAAGAAGTATTCTCAACTTTCAAAGCATATCAGCGATTAGGACTTGCTGACAAGACATCAAGAATTATTTATAAGGGTGTAATAGTTCCTGCCGGATATTTAGATAGTTTTGAACAGTTTATGGGAGTATATAATGGTATTATGGATGGGAGTTTTATAGAAATGATGAACTCTATATCACCAAATTTAGAACAAGATGATATTCATGATTTTTTAACTCAATGCAATATGGAACGTCTAAATCAGGTAAATTCATATTTACATCCTGAGAAAATTAAAGAAATGGCAAATAGATATATGGTTAAACAAAAAACAATTAGTGCCAAAAACTAACTATTGTAACAATACAATGGTTTTTCTTTGCTCTAAAAAAAATATGTGATAGAATAGTGACAGGTGATATAAATGGGATTATTTAATAAAATTAAAAATATGTTTAAAAATACAGAAGAAGAAATATCCACAGAAAGTGTGGAAAAAGAAGTATCTAATGAAGATGTTGAGGAAGAAAGTTTTAAACAAGATGATACAACTCAAGAATTAAATGTTCCTAAAAAAGAAGAAAAAGTACAAAAAAAAGAAAAAAAATCTAAGAATAATGTCAAATTATATGAAAAGGGATTAACTAAATCTCGTGAAGGTTTTGTTTCTAAACTAGCTAATCTTACTAATAAGTATAGTAAAGTTAATGAAGAATACTTTGAAGAGTTAGAAGAAATCTTGATTATGGCTGATATTGGTGTCAATACAGTTATGGAATTTATGGATAGGCTAAGAAAAAGGGTTAGAGATGAAAAAATAGAAGATCCTAATTTATTAAAAGAAGTAATAGTTGATGAATTATTTATTATTTATGTTAATGATGAAGTATTATCTTCTAAGATTAAATTTGCTGATAATGGTCCTACTGTTATTTTATTTGTAGGAGTAAATGGAGTTGGTAAAACTACAACGATTGGTAAGATTGCTAATAAGTTAAAAAATGATGGTAAAAAAGTTTTATTAGTTGCTGCAGATACTTTTAGAGCAGGGGCTATTGAACAATTAAAACTATGGAGTGAAAGAGCAAAAGTAGATTTTTGTTGTAAGGAAGAAGGAAGTGATCCTTCAAGTGTAGTTTATGATGGAATAGAAAAGGCTAAGAATGAGAATTATGATGTAGTGTTAGTTGATACTGCAGGTAGATTACAAAACAAAGTTAATCTAATGAAAGAATTAGAAAAAATGAATAAAGTAATATCATCTTTAATAGATGGTGGAGCACATGAAACACTATTAGTTTTAGATGCTACTACAGGACAAAATGGTATTTCTCAAGCAAAGAGTTTTAAAGAAATAACAAATATTACGGGTATTGTTCTTACTAAATTAGATGGTACTGCTAAAGGTGGTATTGTTCTTGCTATAAAAGAAGAAGTAGGACTTCCTGTTAAATATATTGGACTTGGTGAAGGTATGGATGATTTAGATGTATTTGATATAGAAAAATATATTTATGGATTATTTAAAGATTTAATGTAGGTGAAATATGGAAGATATATTATATTATAATGAATTATATGATTGCTATAGCAGTTTATTAACTGATAAACAAAGAGTATATTTTGAAAACTATTATTTTGATAATTTATCATTATCAGAAATAGCAGATAATTTTGATGTAAGTAGAAATGCTGTATATAAGCAATTACAAATTACTATAGAAAAACTAGAAGAATATGAAGAAAAATTAGGATTAAATAATAGGAAGAAACAACTAGAAAATATAATGGAGAGAATTAATGATAAAAAGATAAAAGAAGAATTAGAAAAATTGGTATAAATAATTCTTTTTTTTCTTGTAAAAAAAGTTGTTTCTTAGTATAATTTATATATAGTAAAATAGGATAAGAGGGATATTATGTTTGATAGAATAGTGTATATTAGTGATAAATCTGCTGATATTAAATTAAAAGAAGGAACTAAATTAACTGTAAATTTAATGAACTTACACTTAATATTTGAAGATCATGATAAAAAAATATTAGGTGAAGTAGATGATTTAGATAAAGATATTGTAAGAGCAAGATTCCTAGGTGAGATAATCAATGGGAAATTGTTTGGTGGTGTTATTAGAAAACCATCACTTGATGCTAGTATAAGAGTTATTAACAAAGAAGAAATTCCATTGATTGTTGGAGAAGCAAAACCAGGGTATATGCCACTTGGAGTAAGTCCATTCTATAATGATTTTCCAGTATATATGGATGTTAATAGTTTCTTTAGTAATCATTTTGCTATATTTGGTAACAGTGGTTCTGGTAAGAGTTGTGGTGTATCAAGACTTATTCAAAATATGTTCCATGATAAACAATTATTTCCTTATAAATCAAATATTATAATGTTTGATTCTTCAGCAGAATATTATAATGCATTTAAAAACTTAAATTCTATTAACCCTAATTTTAACTATAGATTTTATTCTACTAATGAAGTAGAAGGTATTGGAGAAAAACTTAGAATTCCTATTTGGTTATTAAATGTAGATGATTTATCTTTATTATTACAGATTACAAATCATTCACAAATTCCAATTATTGAAAGAATGTTAAAATTGGCTAAGATATTTGCTGAAAGTGGGGAAATGGCTGAATCTTATAAAAACCACTTGATTGCAAAAGCTATTATGGCAATTTTATATACAAATGAAACAGCACCTAATAAAAGAAATGAAATCTTTTCTATTTTAGGAAGTTGTTCTACAAAACAATTTACACTAGAAGCTCCGGTACAAGGTATTGGTTATACTAGAAAGTTTAGAGAATGTTTCTTAATAGATTCGCAAGGTAATTTTTCTGAAAGTGTTTTATTAAATGAATATGTTTCTAAGTTTATAAAGGAAGAATATGATTCTTATGAGCCTAAGGGTGGAAATTATTATGACTTAGATACATTAGAAAAAGCATTAAACTTTACTTTAATTAGTGAAGGTTGGTTAAGAAATAAAAATACTTATGGTGATGCAGTAACTATTAGAGTTAGACTTCATTCATTGATAGTTGGTGAATATGCAAAATACTTTGATGTTAGAGAATACATAAGTGGTGAACAATACTTATCATCATTATTAATAAGTAATGGTAAGAAATATCAAATAATTAATATTAACTTTGATGATGTAGATGATTGGTTTGCTAAAGTAATTACAAAAGTATTTTCAAGAATTATCTTTGATTTTGCTAAGAATTTAAAAGATAGAGCATCTATTCCATTTAATATAATAGTTGAAGAAGCTCATAGATATATTCAAAATGATACAGATAGATTCTTAATTGGATATAATATATTTGAACGTATTGCAAAAGAAGGTCGTAAATATGGAGTCTTAATTGGACTTATATCACAAAGACCTGTAGAACTTTCAGATACAGTTATTTCCCAATGTTCAAGTTTCTTAATATTTAAAATGAACCATCCAACAGATGTTGATTATATTAGAAAAATGGTTCCTAATATTAGTGATGAAATTGTTGAAAAACAAAAAACATTACAAGCTGGTACTTGTTTAGGATTTGGTATGGCATTCAAAATTCCATTAATTGTTAAATTACAAATGCCTGATCCAGAACCTAAGAGTGGAAACTGTGATGTTGTTAAGATATGGAGTGGTGGTCCAGGAAGTGCACCAGCACCTTCTCAAGTTGAAGTTCCAACAGCACCAACAGCACCTATGCAAAATGATGCTCCAATAATTGTTCCTAATGCAATGGGACAATCTGTAAGTGTAGATGATACAGAACAATTAATCGTACCTAGTAGTTCAACTAGTGTAGATACAACTTTACTTCAAACCGAAGCAATTCCAAAAATAAGTCCTGTAGTACCAGATGTTATTGAACCGGTTCCAGAGGTAACAGCAATTGAAGAAACTAATAGTAATGATGATGCCTTAATTACAGTTCCTATTAGTAATCCTTCACCTGTTAAACCTGTAGAATCTCTTGATATAGATGATATAGTAAATGCTCCAGATGATGATAATAGTGAAGAAGATTAGATGCTTAGGCATCTTTTTCTTTGTTTACTTATCTTAGTATTTCTTGTATAATAAGGACTAGGTGATATAAATGTTTGAAAATTTATCTGATAGATTACAAAATGTTTTACATAAAGCAAGGGGATATGGAAAGATTACTGAAGAAAATATCTCAGATATGATGAGAGAAATTAGACTTGCTTTATTAGAAGCAGATGTTAACTATAAAGTAGTAAAAGAATTTACTAATATAGTAAAAGAAAAAGCACTTGGTGAGGAGGTACAAAAAAGTATTAAGCCAGGAGAATTATTTGTTAAAATTGTTCAAGATGAACTTAAAGAATTACTTGGTGGAGAAGCTAAAGATTTAAATTTAAGTGGAAAGCCTGCAATAACTATGTTAGTAGGACTTCAAGGTAGTGGTAAAACTACAACTATTGGAAAACTTGCTAATTTCTTGAGAAAGAAACATGCTAAAAAGCCATTATTAGTTGCTTGTGATGTTTATCGACCTGCTGCAATTGATCAATTAAAACAAATAGGAAAACAACTTAATATTGAGGTTTATGATGAAGGAAAGAATGATCCTGTTGAAATATCTAAAAATGCGATTAATTATGCTAAAGAAAATAATTATGATTATGTTTTAATAGATACAGCTGGACGACTACATATAGATGAAGAATTGATGGATGAGTTAAAAAATATTAATGAAGAAGTAAAGCCTCAAGAAATTCTTTTAGTGATTGATGCGATGATGGGTCAAGATGCTATTAATGTGATTACAGGATTTAATGATGCTCTTCCTTTAACAGGAGTTATTCTAACTAAGTTAGATGGAGATACTAGAGGTGGAGTTGCTTTATCAGTTAGACATTTAACTAATGTTCCAATTAAATTTGTTGGTGTTAGTGAAAAAATGGATGGTTTAGATTCTTTTGATCCAGAACGTATGGCAGGAAGAATTTTAGGAATGGGTGATATAGTATCACTTGTTGAAAAAGCAACTGAAGCAATTGATGAAAAAGAAGCAGAAAAGACAGCAAAGAGAATGCAAGAAGGAAAATTTGATTTAGAAGATTTCTTATCGACTATGAAACAAATGAAAAAATTAGGTCCACTTGAAAATCTTTTAAAACTAATACCTGGGGCTTCTAAGATGGGACTTAATAATGTTCAAATAGATCCTAAACAAATGGCACATATTGAAGCAATTGTCTTATCAATGACTCCAAAAGAAAGAAGAAATCCAGATATAATAAAAGCAAGTAGAAAAACAAGAATTGCTAAAGGTAGTGGAACTTCAGTTCAAGAAGTAAACAAATTATTACAACAATTTGATCAGATGAAAAAGATGATGAAACAGTTTTCAAATGGAAACTTTAAAATGCCATTTTAGGAGGTTAGGGTAATGATAGATAAAATAAAGTTAATGAGAGTTAATAAAAAATTAGAGAATGGTTATTATGATAATGCAGCTAATATAAAAGAACTAGAAGAATTACAAAAAGAACTTGTTTGTTCTAAAAATAATGGTTTTGTATCTAAAGATACTTATAGAATTAAAAGTCTTATTATATATAATGACGGAGTTAAAATTATACGTGACTCAGAAGTAGCAATTGAAGGGTTTAGAATTCCACAACCAAAGGTGAAAAAGGAAAAAGGTGAACCTATTCCACGAAAAAAGGATCGTAGGGCAAAAAGATTAGCAAAGAGAAAAGTAATAAATTCTCAAAACTAATTTTTTTTTAGGCATAATATATATGCAAATACTCCTATCTAGAATAGAATAAGTTAGATAGGAGGAAACATATATGTTTAAAGATAATGAATTTGAAATCAATTCTTCAGTTTCTGGAAATAATAATATTGTTGAAAATGAAATGAATGTTGATATTGATATGATTCAAAATGGGCAAGGTAATATGCCTATTTCTACAACTATGGGAAGTCCAATTAGGGAACCAATGAGAGAAAAGTTTGTACATAGAACTATAGTTCATGAAGTACCACATGTATGTCCAATAAGAACAAAAATAATTAATCATCATGTTTATAAACATACATATCGTCCAGAATATTCTTGTTGTGAAGAAAACACTGTAAGTAATGTTCAATGTGGTTCTTGCTGTAACTTTAGATAGTTTACAGTAAATGTAATGTAAAAAAATATGTCTAATTGTGTCATATAGGTTGATTTATTTACACTGCTATTTTATCATTATAGTAGGGAGTGTGATACAATGATCTATCCATCAATCGATAAATTATTAAATATAGTTGATTCAAAGTATGAGTTAGTTCATATAGCGGCTAGACGCAGTAAGGAAATAGCTGAAACAGGTTATTTGCAAATGCCAGAATCTGAATACAAGTGTAAAAAGAATATCGGTAGGGCACTAGAAGAAGTAGAGGCAACTTTACTTAAAGTTAGAAAAAGTTAATACTTTTTCTTTTTTTTTTGAAAAGTATATTATAATATTAGTGGGTGATAGGTAATATGAAAATTGAGAAATATCAAAAATTAAAATCAGGAAAATATAAAGTGTATTTAGAAGATGATAGAAAACTAGAATTATATGAAGATAGTATTTTAAAATACAATTTACTTATTTCAAAAGAACTAGATGATAAATTAATAGAAGAAATACAAAAAGATAATAATTATTTAGATGCATATTATCTATCATTAAAATACTTGGATATTAGACCTAGAAGTAAAAAAGAAATAAATGATAATTTAGTAAAAAAAGGATTTGATTCTGAAGTAATTATTGATACAATTAAGAAACTAGAAAGACAGGGATATATTAATGATTTAAGCTTTGGTAGAATGTTTTTAAATAATAAGCTTATTACTACTAGTAATGGACCTTTAAAAATAAGAAAAGAATTACAACAACATAATTTAAGTGATGAAGATATTAATAATATATTAGAAGATTATACTGAAGATATTCAAATAGAAAAAATAAATAAGCAAATAAATAGAATAGTTAAATCTAATCATAATAAGGGAAATGTTTATATAAAAAGAAAAATAAATATGGATCTTAATAATGAAGGATTTAGTAGTTCTTTAGTTGAGAGTGCAATTAATTCTTTAGAATTAGATGATGATGAAAATAGAGCTAAAATCGAATATGAAAAATTATATAAGAAGTTGAGTAAAAAATATAGTGGTTCTGAACTAGAATTTAAAATTAATCAAAAATTATATCAAAAAGGTTTTCACTATGAAAAAAAGAATATTTAATTATTCTTTTTTTTAATGTCATTTTTAGTTGGGCTAGTAATAATATTTCCATCTATATCAAATCTAGAACCATGGCAAGGACAATCCCATGTTAGTTCTTCTTTATTAAATACTAAATTACATTTCATATGTGGACATTTTGTTTTTACATAGTGCTTATTTTTATTTTTATCGATATATAAGAAATAATCTTCATCATTTACTTTTACTTTATATATATTATCTTTTTTTATGAAAGGAGCTTCAATGTAGGCTTTAGCATAAAAAATCCCATCAATGATAGAGTTAATTATTCCATTTAAACTAATTCTATCGGGTCTAAATAAATTGTAATATTTATTTTTCTTATTCATTATTAAATCTGAAATTATCTTTGCAGCGATAACGCCATTAGTCATGCCCCAAGCATTATATCCACAAGCAAGTAATAAATTTTTATTATCTTTTCTAGAATAACCAATAATAGGTAAATAGTCATTAGTCATTAAATCTTGATTCATCCAAGAATATAGTATCTCTTTATTAAAATTATTTTTAAATTTAGTTTTTGAGTCATTATAGTTTACTTTATAATTAATTTTGTTAGTTAATCTATGATTATTAGATACATAAATAATATTATCTTTATAGAATCTAATAGATTCAGTATCTTTATCAATATTAATTGCTGTAAAGTTATTATGTGGATAATTACAAGTATTTACATATTCTCTAGATATATAATTTCTAATAGGAATAAGATTTGGAAATATAAAGAATGGATAATGAGTAGTAACAATAACCTTTTTAGTATTTATAATACCATTATTAGTAGTTACTTTATATGAATTATTTTCTTTTTTTATATTAAAGGCCATAGTATTTATACAGATATCTATACTATTAAGTTTTTTAGAAATATTCCCAATATATTTAATTGGATTAAATACATAATTATTTTCTACATAGAAAGAGGCCTCTATTTTGTAATTGATTGGTAGTTTTTGTTGATCAAAGCATTCTACTTTAAAGCTTTTTAATAAATCTCTTTCTTTGTTTAATTTATTTATACTTTCTTTTTTATTAGTAAATAGATATGAATTAACTTTTTCTAATTCACAATCTATCTTTTCATCTTTTATAATATTTGTAATTATATTTATTGCTTCTTTTTGTGATTCAAAATAAAGTTTACTTGTTTCATAATTATATGTTTTTTCTAGTTTTTGATAAATATCTTTTTGAATAAAACTTATTTTAGCAGTAGATTTATAAGTAGTATCAAATCCTAGATTATCTTTATCAATTAATAGTATTCTTTTATTTAAATTTCTTAATAGATAAGCAGTAGTAATACCTGTTATTCCACCACCTATAATTAGAATATCAACATTATTAGTTTTTAATGAATCATTGTACTTATTATTTTTATTTATATCCCAAATAGGATTATTTTTCATACTTATCACCATTTATAGTGTTTGTTATCTTCTCATAAATATACTTTTTATTGACTAAAAGATGTATTTGTAGTATTATATGCAGTCAAATAAGGGGGATAATTATGAAGAAAACTTTAAAAATAATATCATTAGTCTTAGTTTTTATGATGATATTTGAAAATGTTTATGCAACTACTACAGATTTATCAATTGATCAAAGAATGGGTATGAATGGTCATATCGATGTACCAAAGGATATTTTATATGCCGGTGGTGTTGTTAGAGAGTATCATAATTTTGGATGGTCTATAACAAATAATAAACAAATGTATTTTGAAAGATTTTCATGGTGGGATTTTGATGGATATTATAAAGATTTATCATCTAAAGGAATAACTATACTTCCATGTATTCAAATGGGTGAACAGTCAGTATTTAATAGAAATAGAAATGAGAAACCTGTTATGAAGGGTGATGATACTACTAATCCAATGAGTTACAAAATTCATAGCAATTATTTATTTAATTATGCTGCTAGATATGGAAAAACTAAGGTGGATCCTTCAAGACTTAATTTAGATTCAAAAGATAGTGTAAAAACAGGCTTAGGATATATTACATACTATGAAGATTGGAATGAACCAGATAAAACTTGGCAAGGACCTGATGCACAGTTTAATTCAACAGAACTTGCTGCGATGCTTTCTGCTGATTATGATGGACATGAAGGAAGACTTGGAACTAATTATGGAGTAAAACAAGCTGATAAAAACTCAAAACTTGTTATGGGTGGTATGGCAGGTGGTTCTACTATGGTAACATGGTTAAATGAGATGCAAGCTTGGGCTAATGCAAATAGAACTGATAAAAAATTGCCACTAGATGTAATTAATTATCATCAATATACATCAACTCATTCACCTGAAAACTCTACATTTGTAAGTGATGCACAAAAGATAATAGCATGGAGAGATGCAAATGATAAATCAAAAGAAATTTGGATAACAGAGTTCGGTTGGGATACTAATACTAATTCAACTCATGCTGCACCTAATTTTGATACTCAAAGAGATTGGATTGTAAGAGAATACTTAATAGGAGATAGAATTGGTCTTGATAGAATAATTATGTTTGATGCCTTAAATGATGGACCTTCAAATGATTCTACACAATATTCTACTTCTGGTCTTGCTACAAAAGGTAGTGAGGGATTTGTTAAAAAATCATCTTGGTATGGTGTTAATACTTTAAAAAATACTTTAAAGGGATTTAAATTTAAAGAAGTAATAGAAGAAAATAATAATATATATATTTATAAATATTCAAATGGTGAAGAAGATTGTTATGTATTATGGAGTCCTACTGAAAGTAATAATTATATTTCTAATTATAAATTAAATATTGGAAATAGAACTAATGCTTTAAAAATAGAATTAAAAGATAAAGAAGCTTTAGGAATAACTAGTAACTTAACAATTACAGATCAAACAATTACTACAGATGTTAGTGAAAGTCCTATATTTATAAAAGTAAGTGGTGTTAAAGAAAATAATATTCCAGATAATAGTGATAAAAAGAATAATACTAAGGATACTGGAGTAGTTGCTAAAATAGTAAAAACTACTGAAGAAGATAATATTGTTAGTCAAACTGTTAAAGTAGAAGATACATCTAAAGTTAATAATAATGCTTTACTAGAAGTAGTAATAGGATTATCACTAATTATTATTGCTGTAGTAATGATAGTTAAATGTTTAAGAACAGAGGAATAGTTAAAACTATTTCTTTTTTTTGATATATGATGATATACTTATCTTAATTATTAGGATGTGATTATATGGAAGAAGTATTTGAAATGTTTAAAAGAAACTTTCCTTATGTTAGTAGAGAAGAAGAAAAAATAAAAGATATTATTAATAATAAGGATAATAAATTCTTTGAAAGAAGAGAAGATAATAAGTTAATAGGATGTGCAATAGTTAATAAAAATACAATACTATTATTAGTAGTTGATAGTGAGTATAGGACTAAGGGAATTGGTAATTCGTTACTTGATGAGTGTGAAGAATTTATTATTAGTAATGGTTATAAGAAAATAGTATTAGGTGTAGGATTTGATTATCTGATGCCTGGAGTTCCAACTAGTAAGAGATTTGTATCAAGTGTACATGAAAACTTAGATCCATTAGTAAATGATATTGCTTCTAGTTTTTTTGAGAAAAGGGGATATACACATTCTTGGGGAGATTGTAATTGTTTTGATATGAAAATGTCTTTAAAAGATTTTATTAAAAATGATAATTCAATAGGAGATATAATTAATGGTATTTACTATAGATGGGCAACAATAGATGATTTAGATGATATTGTAGAGTGTTCTGATGATGCTTGTAAGTATCAAGATGAAAAGTTTTCTAAGTATTATAGGGATGTTAGTTTGTATAGTGAGGGTAATAATCAAAGGGTATTAGTTGCTGTTAAAGATGATAAAATAGTTGGAACACTTATTGTATCAATAGAGACTGAAGGTAAGGATTTAGGATGTGTTGGATGTACTTGTGTATCTTTTAGTGAGACTCATAAGAAGATTGGAACAACTATGGTTAGATTAGGTACTAAGTATTTAAAAGATATAGGTTTAAAAAATGCATCATTAAGTTATACTTATACAGGACTTGATGTGTTATATGGGGATTCCGGTTATGAAATAAGTACATACTATTTTATGGGTGAAAAGAATATAGGTGATTTAGAATTTGCTAAATCATCTTTTTTGTTATAATTCTTATTTATATTAAATAATATATAATTTGAAAGGAATGTATATTATGATAATAAGTATTATTACTATATCTTTAATTGGGACACTATTACACTTTACATATGATTTTAGCGGTCATAATAAGTTTGTTGGAATATTTTCTGCAGTTAATGAAAGTACTTGGGAACATATTAAAATAGCACTTACACCTACTTTTATTTGGTCTTTGATTGATGGTTTTGTTTATGGGGATAATCCTAATTATTTTTTAGCTAAGTTTATAAGTTTAATTATAATTATAATATTAATACCATTTTTATTTTATGGTTATAAGTTAATAATCAAAAAAGAAATTTTAATATTTGATATATTAATATTTTATATAAGTATAATATGTAGTCAGATATTATTTTACTTAATTTTAAGAATGAATCCTGTAAATTTTATTTTAAAATATATTTCATGCGTTGGAGTATTTCTGATATTTGGAGGATATTTGATACATACTTTATTACCTGCTAAAAACTTTTTATTTAAAGATCCTATTTCTAATAAATATGGTTTTAATGGGCATAGAGTTGGCAGTTATGGTATACTAGGAGTAGGTGAATTACATGTTAGAAATAAAAACTTATGATTTAGGATATTGTCAAGATAGTGAATTAACTAGAGTTGTATGTGTATGTAAGTATAAAGATAATTACGTTTTTTCATACAATAAGAAAAGGCATGGATGGGAAATACCAGGTGGACATATTGAAGAAGGGGAAACTTGGCAAGAAGCTGCTAAAAGAGAGATGTATGAGGAAACTGGTGCTACTAATATAAGAGTGGAACCTATATGTATTTATAAAATTAGTACATTTGGGTTGCTATGTTATTGTGAAATATTAGAAATTAAGGATTTGCCAGAAGAATCTGAAATGGATAAAGTAATGTTTTCAAAAGAATTACCAGATAATCTTACTTATCCAGATGCATTTAAATTATATTTTGAGATTGTTAATAATTCTAAAAATAATTAGGAGGTTAGATTATGAATTCTATAATAATAGAAACAATTATATTGGCTATTTTATTTACTATCATGGTATACAAAATGTCAAGAAATCCAATTAAAGAAATATATAATTATCCACCTAAAATACAAGAAAGAGTTAAATCTTTGAAACAATACAAAGATATAATACCAACACAGAAAAAGAAAATATCAATAAAATTGTTAGCCTCATTAATAATAATTGTTTTAATAAGTATAATTATGAAATATATAAATGAATATGATAATTTTTTAGATGGATTTAAATATTCTCTTATTATATGGTCTATTATTAATTGGTATGATGCTGTTGTTTTAGATTGTATATGGTTTTGTCATAGTAAACAGTTTATAATAGAAGGTACAGAGGATATGGTAGATGAATACCATAATTATTGGTTTCATATAAAAGGTTCAATTATTGGTGAGGTAATCGGGATACTTGTTTGCTTAATTGTTGGCTTTCTAGTATCTATATTATAAATAGAAAAATATCAACTCAACCATTAGTATGTGTCATTTTTAATTTATTTGTACTATACTTAGGTCATGAAAGGAGAAAGAGTTCATGGATTTAATTAAGATTGGAAGATTTATTGCTGATTGTAGGAAGAACAAAAAGATAACCCAAGAACAATTAGCAGAAAAATTATATATTACAGATAGAGCTGTATCAAAATGGGAAAGGGGATTGTCTTTACCAGATGCAGATAAGATGTTAGACTTATGTAGCATATTAGATATTAATGTCAATGAACTTTTAAATGGTGAAAAGATTGATATGAAAGATTATAATAAGAAAACAGAAGAATTATTGGTTGAAATGAGTAGACAAGAAGAGATTAAAAATAAAAGATTATTAGTAGATATGTATGTTTTAACTGGAACAACTATAGTATTCTATATAGCTATTACTCTATTAGCTTGTTTTACTTTAGAAAAAGGTCCGGTTTTAGGAAGTATAATATGTATTTCTACTATTGTAACAGTATTTGTATGTTTCTATGGTTTTAAATTAGAAGTAGATGCAGGCTACTATGAATGTAAGAAATGTCATCATAGATATGTTCCAAGTAATTATTTTTCTGTATTACTTGCTCCTCATATGAATACAACAAGATATATGAAATGCCCAAAATGTAATAAAAAGTCATGGTCTAAAAAAGTTATGACTAAGGAGTAATGAAATAAAAAAGAACATCTGTTCTTTTTTTTATGGTTTATGTGATATAATCTTAATTGTATGAATGGTGGTGGATATAATGACTAAAGTTAAATCTAATACTAAAAAAACTATTTCTACAGGTAAAAAATTATTAATAGCATTAATTTTTAGTATCTCTGCTGTTTTTTTTGGAATATTATTAAGTTTTTCTATAAAGTATTTTTATTTGTGGATTATTACACAGGATAAATATAATTTTGATGAGTCTATGATAGTTTTAGTATTTAGTTTAATAATTGGATTAGTATTTTTTAAGACACTTAGTATTTTACTTAAAGATTATGATAGAAATAAAAAAGAAAAAAATGCAAAATGGTATGTGGATAAAGTTTTTGCTGCTTTAATACTAGTATGGATTACGATTGCAGTTGTATTGATGTCTTTTTATGCTGAAGAAGAAGATATTGGATATCTAGTGTTTTCTATTACAACATTTATTATTATAGGTATATCAGTTACTCCAAATACTGTATTATACGCTTTAAATGATATGAAAAACTGGAAGAATATTTTTTATAATAATGGTAATCTTTATCATCATAAAAGAGTAGATGGTTTTTATATGATGCAGGCACCTGTACCTTTTGAAAGAAAACTATATTTTGCTGTTTTAAAAGAACAATTATTAAATCTTTCTACTGTAGCGATATTTATAATACTTTTTATAATAATTGATTTATTTTCAAAATCTTATGAAAGCGTAACTCCTGGTAATATAATTAGTGCTGTTGTGCATACCAAATCTATAAGAGCAGATGGATATTTTTTCTTTGGTTCAGTATTTTTAGCATCATTTTGGATACCAATATTTGCGTATTATATAGCTAATGCAGTATATAAATTAAGAGTGGTTAGACGCCATGAATATATTGTTTATCATGCGATAGTAGATAGAGTTGATACTTTTAAAATAAGAATTAATAATAGGTATGTTAACTATGCATATGATTATTGCACTTGTGTTGGTGTTAAATCAAAGAATATAAATAAAACTAAAGCAATACTTGTGTTTGTTCCAGATGATCTATTATTATTTCCAGATAATGAAGAATAAGAAAACTAAACTAGTAATTAGTAAATGATGGAAAAATATTTTTATGTAAAAGTACGTAAAACATACTTGATAAAATGCAAAAAATGATATAATTAGATATAAGGTGGTAAAAATGGAGAAAAAGTACAATTCAAATTCATTAAGAAGTATACTTTTTAAATTAATTATTAGGTTATCTAAATTTAAAAATAATACAAAGACAATTGCAAGTGCAATCAAATATATTGAAAAATGTAAAAATAAGAAATATAATCCCAATATTTTTAAAAATATGCAAAAAAATCAATATCATGACTGCGTTTATTATTCAAATAATGAAACACAAAATGAGAATATTCTATTATACATTCATGGAGGATCATTTGTTGATAATATCATGAAAATTCAACTTGATTTTGTAAAAAAAGTAGCAAGTAGAATTAATGCTGAATTGGTTGTTCCTTTATATAAAACAATGCCAAATGGAAATTGTGATAATTTCTTAATTGAAATGTCTGAATTATGTAAATCATTAAAAGAAAAAAATAAAAGAATCTTTTTGATTGGCGATTCAGCAGGAGGCGGAGGAGTATTATCTTTAAATATGTTTCTATTAGAACAAGAATCAAATATAATCGATGGAGTTATTTTATTAAGTCCTTGGCTTGATGTATCATTAGAAAATATTGAAATTAAGGACAAAGCAAAAAAAGATATTGTTTGTTCTGTAGATGGAAATAAATTTTTAGGAAAAAAATGGGCAGGAAATATTAATGTAAAAGATTATAGAGTTAGTCCATTATATGGAAATGTGGATGGTTTAAAAAGAGTATTCATATCATGTGGTGGGTATGAAATATGTCAACCTGATTGTATTAAATTAGCAAAAATATTAAAAGATAAGAATATAAAATATAAATTCATTGAGTTTAAAAAGCAAATTCATAATTTTGAATTATATCCAACAAAAGAATCTAAAATTATTGTTGATGAAATATCTAATTTTATTATGGAGGAAAACTAATATGGAACCAAAATTTTTATCTACAAAAGAATTAGACCGTTTAACCATTGAAGAAAAAGAAGAATATTATAAATCAATTGTTGAATATTGTAATACCATTAAAGTAAATATAAAATCCAAAAAGATTAGTAAAAAAATTATATCATTGCTAGCGCCTAACTTAAGGAAGTATGAACTAGAAATTTTTGGAGAAGAGAATATACCAAAAGATGATTCTGCTGTGTTTATTTGTAATCATTCTAATTCACATGACTTTTTTACAACACAAGAAGTTTTTGACAATCTTAATAGAAATGTAACACCATTTGGAGCATCAGATTGCTTAGATTTTTTAAGCTTGCAAGTATTTAAACTTGGTGATGTTACATTAATAGATAGAAATGATAAAGAATCATCTCTAGATGGATTAATGAGCTTTTCAAAAAAAATGATAGAAGGCGAGGATGGAATAATATTTAGTGAAGGAACATGGAATTTACACCCTGTTAAACCAATGCAAAATATAAAAGTAGGTGGAACTCAGTCTGCAATTATTGCTGATAAAATGATAATACCAACTATTTTTGAATATGTTGAAATACCTGATGTAGTAGATAAAGAAAGTGAATTATATTCAAAATGTATAGTGCTATTTGGTAAACCTATAATTGTAAAGCGTGATGATAATATGATTGAAAAAACATTAGAAGTTCAAAAAACAATGGAAGAAATGAGAACAGGATTATGGAAAAAGTTAGGGATTAAAAAATCTTCAATTGATGATGTAAATAAAGATATATACATGAATCATACATACTTAAAAAAATTTGGTGCACTTGGATTTGAATTTGACTCAGAAAACGAATTTAAACATATGCTAGGTAGCAAGGAAAAAAGTTTTGAAAATGAATATACTATAAATGAAAATGGTGATTTTGTTCCTGGAATAACTCATAAAAAAAGATAATAGATATTTATTTTTTACATATAGTATTGTATAATTATACTTGGTGATAGTATGTCAAATCAATATTTTTCAATAGCGGCATTACTTTGTGTCTTATTACTTATGTTTGTTTTTTTCAGTAAGAAAAAAATAGAATCAATTGAGACAAAAATTTACGGAGTAATGTTGATTAGTAGTTTTATAGATGTCTTATTAGTAATATTTGAAGTATCATTTGGATATATGAATTTAACTAGTATTCCATACTGGTTGTTAAGAATATCAAATAAGATAGATATGATTCATTACATTTTATGGCCAACATTGATGTTTTTATATATGTTTTATATTACTTATAAAGATGAAAGAAAGTATGATACTGTAAAAAAAATATGCTTCTATTTGGACATTTTATTTATCTTTATTGAATTTTTATTACCAATACACATAATAAATGATAATGGTGCAATGGGAGTAGATGGAATGGCAACTAATTTTGTATTAGGAATAGCTACTTTGTATTTTGCAATTATTTTTATAATCCAAGTAATAAATTTTAAAAATATAAAAATTAATAAATGTATTCCATATATTGCACTAATTATATTTATGGTTTTAGCAATATATTTAAGAAATTTATCACCAACATTGATTGTTATACCGGCAATAATTGTTTACATTAATTTAATTATGTATTTTACTATAGAAAATCCAGATATAAAATTAGTGAAACAAATGGAACTTGCTAAAGATCAAGCAGAAAAGGCTAATAGAGCTAAATCTGATTTTCTATCAAGTATGTCTCATGAAATAAGAACACCACTAAATGCTATAGTTGGATTTAGCGAGGATATTCAAAGTCATAAAGATACTGTTGATCCAGTTATAGTTGAAGATGCAGATTATATTATGGAAGCTTCTAAAACACTATTAGAAATAGTTGGCAATATTCTAGATATTAATAAAATAGAAGCAAATAAAATGGAAATTGTAGAAATTAAATATAATTTTAAGGAAGAAATAGAAAATCTTGCTAAAGTAGATGCAACAAGAATTGGCGAGAAGAATATTAATTTTAAGGTTAATATAGCAGAGGATATACCATATGAACTTATAGGAGATAAGGTTCATGTTAAAGAGGTAGTAAATAATTTACTTACTAATGCAATTAAATATACTGAACAAGGTGAAATAGAGCTTACTGTAAAATGTATTAATCAAAATAATATTTGTACTTTAATTATAAGTGTTAGAGATACTGGTAGAGGTATAAAGGCAGAAAGTATTAATAAACTATTTACTAAATTTGAAAGATTGGATATAGAAAAGAATACAACGGCTGAGGGAACAGGATTAGGGCTTGCGATAACAAAGGCACTTGTAGAGATGATGGGTGGTATGATTAATGTTCAATCACAATTTGGGAAAGGTTCTATATTTGTAGTTCAAATACCACAAAAAATAAGTATGTTATCATCGCCTACTCAAGTTACTGCACAACAACCACAGAAAATAGTAGTTCCTCAGCCAACTACTATGACTGCAGTACAAAATAATGTATCCAGTTTTAGCGGAAAGAAAGTATTAATAGTAGATGATAATAAATTAAATATAAAGGTAGCACAAAGAGCGTTACAGGACTTTAATCTTGTACTTGATGAATGCTATGATGGATTACAATGCTTATCTAAAGTAGTTAATGGAAATGAATATGATCTAATTTTAATGGATATTATGATGCCAAATATGGGTGGAGAAGCCACGTTAACAAAATTAAGGGAAAATCCAAATTTTAAAATACCAACGATAGCTTTAACTGCCGATGCGGTAGCAGGGGCTAAAGAAAAGTATTTAAGTGAAGGATTTATTGATTATATAGCTAAACCATTTAGTAAGAATCAAATTAAAGAAAAATTGGATCTAGTATTTAGTAATAATAATACTAGGGTTTTAGTTGAAAAAGAAGTTCTTGATGAGTTATCAGATATGTCTAAGCCATTAACTAAAAAAGAATCAAGTACTAATAACTTAAATGAGGTTGCTACATATATATATGATTCAACCAAAAAGGATGAAGAAAACCAACAATAACGTTGGTTTTTAATGTCTATAATACTGTTAAAACTATTAACTATCTTAATATTTTATAATAATTTATGATCTTATATTTTACTAATATACTAAAGATTTACTTCTATATTTTTATAACTTTAGGTATTTTGATTGATATGTTCAATTCTAAATTCTTTCTATTCCTATTTAACGTAGCTACAAATAAAATCTAATCTATGTTTGATATCGTCATTGTAATCAAGTTGATTCTTTTAGCTATAACATAAAAAAATAACTACCTTTTTGGCAGTTAATATTTATTTTAAACTCTAAATTATGAAATTTAGAAAAACAGGTCAAAATGGCAGGGGATGAGAGAATCGAACTCCCAACAGTGGTTTTGGAGACCATTATTATACCATTTAACTAATCCCCTAATAATGTCAACAAAAAGAGTATATCATGGTTTTGTGTAAAATTCAATATACAAAGTGTCAAGAATATTTTAAAATTTTTCTTTATATTGTATAATGATAAAGAATAGTTAGGAGAATGATATATGAAAATAGGTATATTTGGTACAGGAGCATACGGATTAGCATTGTCTTCTGTAGCACATGATAATAATATAGATATAACAATGTGGACAAAATTTGAAGATGAAAAGAATATGTTAGAAACAGCAAGGGTGAATGAAAAGTTATTACCAGGATATAAGTTGCCACTAGATGTAAAACTAACTACTAGTGTAGAAGAATGCATGAGAGATAAAGATTTGCTTATTATTGTTATACCTGCAGCTTTTGTTGATAGTTTATGCATAGAGATGAGTAAATATATTACTAGTAATCAACATATATGTATAGCATCTAAAGGAATTGAACAAAATACTGGATTATTTATTCATAATATAGTAGAGAAGTATATCTCTACTGATAAGATAGCAGTTATATCAGGACCATCTTTTGCTAAAGATATGATTTTAAGAAAACCTATAGGTTTAGCTTTAGCAACAAAGAATATAGAAACAAAAAGTGTAGTAGAAAATTGCTTGGCGACTAATTATTTAAAATTACGTCATACAGATGACATTATTGGTACTGAAATATGTGGTTCTGTTAAAAATGTTATTGCTATAGCATCAGGAATGCTTAGTGGATTAGGTGCAAGTGATTCAACTAGAGCTATGTTAATTACTGAAGCACTTCATGATATGGAAGAAATAATTGAAGCTTTTAATGGTGATTCTAGAACTGTTTTAAGTTATGCAGGATTTGGTGATTTATTATTAACATGCACAAGTAAGAATAGTAGAAACTTTAGCTTTGGTGAATTGATAGGTAAGAATAATAAAGAAGAAGTAGAAAAGTATTTAAAAGAAACAACTGTAGAAGGATATTATACTTTAGAGTCAATTTATCAATTATTAAATGGTAAGAATGTTAAAATACCTATAATAAGTATTATCTATGATATAGTAAATAATGATAAAGATGCAGAGGGATTATTAACTTTTTTAGTAAAAAAAGCATAATCTCTTTTTTCTTTTTTATAAATGTGCTATAATCTAAATATAGAAAGGTAGGAATAAATTATGCAAAACTTTTTTAAATCTTCGATGGTTACATCAGTTTTACTTGCTGCACTTGGTATATTATTAATATTTGAGTCTGAAGCAACAATAGCTACAATATCTTATATTGTTGGAGCAGTGCTAGTTGCCGCTGGTACATTTGCTTTTTTAAGATATTTAAAAACAAATAAAAAAGGACTTGAAATGTCAGAACTTGATATTTTATATGGAGTTGTTACTATTATAATAGGAGTATTAGTAATTAAAAATCCACATGTTATAGCAAGTATTATTCCATTAATATTGGGTATTGCCATTATAATTAGTAGTGCTGCTAAGCTTCAATATTCATTTGATCTAAAAGAACAAAATAATGATTTATGGAAAACAACTATGTTAATTGCAGCAGTTAGTGCAATATTTGGTATGGTTTTAATATTTAATCCATTTGCAGGAGCAGTTCTTTTAATGAGAATTGTAGGAGGATTTATTCTTGCATATGCTATACTTGATATTATTTCAACTCTTATTATAAAGAAAAATGTATCAGAGTTTAGTATTGCAATAGTTCCAAGTAAAGAAGAAAAAGTTGTAGAAGCAGAAGTTGTTCAAGAAAATGAAATTGTTAAAAATGATATTATTGAACCAGACGTAGAACAAAAAACTGTTGAAGAAGAAAAAACTGAAGAAAAGAAAACTGCACCAAAGAAAGCTACTCCAAAGAAAACAACTGCGAAAAAGACAACATCTACTAAAAAAACTACAGCAAAGAAAACATCAACTGCAAAAAAAACAACAACTAGAAAAACAACTACTAAGAAAAGTGAAAAATAGTGTATAAATATAAGATTAATATCAATAAATTTTAAGATATTAATCTTTTTATTTGAAATTTATTACTAAAAACGATATACTAGTAAGCAGAGATGAGGTAGTAAAAATGGAAAATTTAGAGATAGGAAAGAAATACATTATACATAGTTATAAGCATGATAGTAAAATTCATAGAGCATGGGATGAAGCAGTTTTATTAGAAATTCATGATGATTATCTAATTTTTGGAAATGAAAAAACAAAAGTTACCGAATCAGATGGAAGAACATGGAGAACTAAGGAACCAGCCGTATTATATTTTTTTAAAAACAAATGGTATAACATTATAGGACAATATAAAGAAGATGGAATATATTATTATTGTAATATTGCATCTCCATTTATAATAGAAGATGGTGCAATAAAATATATTGACTATGATTTAGATTTGAGGGTTTTCCCAGATGGTTCATTTAAGGTATTAGATTGTGGTGAATATAAATATCATAAAAATCTTATGAATTATTCTAAAGAACTAGATTATATTTTAAAAGAAGAGTTATCAGAATTGATAGAACATGCTAAGAAAAAAGATTCCGCATTTAAAAAAGGAATAGTAGAACACTATTATGATATATATAGTAGGATAAAGAAACAAGGAGTTAAGTAAACTTCTTTTTTTTATGAAATTATTGTGGTTTATATGCATATAATAAAATAATGAAAAAAATTTAAAAATTATATTGACATTGTTAACTTAAATTGATATATTAATGACGCATGTTGCAAAAAAAAGCCTATAATATCAAGGAAAAATAAGAAAATAATAAAAAATTAAAAAAAAGTATTGACTTATTAAAAACGCTTTGATATATTAAATGGGCACGTTGCAAAAATGTGTAAACTAAATCATTAAAATTCAAAAAAAGTTCTATAGTATTATTTATTGATATATATAGAAAGTTGACATTTTTTTAAATGTAAAATTGCTTTTAAAAAAAAGTAAAAAAAATTTAAAAAAAATGTTGACAAAGAAAAAATGATTTGGTATATTAGTAATGCAGCTTGGGAAAAAACACAAAATGATCTTTGAAAACTAAGTAAAACGTCAATTTTGAGTAGCTAGGAAATAATTTTAAATTATTGAACAAACAAACTTAAATAAATTTTATTGAGAGTTTGATCCTGGCTCAGGATGAACGCTGGCGGCATGCCTAAGACATGCAAGTCGAACGA
>CACZTK010000044.1 GCA_902784095.1 uncultured Erysipelotrichaceae bacterium
AAAATTACACAAAAAGAGAAAAATAATTTTCTCTTTTTAATTACTGTCTTTTTTTATAATGTCTACTAAACGGGGTTCACATCATTTTAAACATCTTTCTTTTCTAAAACCATAACTGTTTCAACGTGAAATGTATTAGGAAACATATCATATGGTGTTACCTCAATTATATTATATTCTTCATTTAACATCTCTAAATCACGTCGTAATGTCATAATATCACATGACACATAGATAATATTCTTCGGATTTATTTCTATAAGTGAATCTATTACTTTTTTATCTAAACCACCTCTGGGTGGATCAACAACTACTGTATCATATATACCTTTGATATCTTGAATCAAATCTTCTACTTTGCCTAACCTGAATGAAATATTATCTATATTATTTAACCTCATATTTTTATTAGCATCCTTAACTGCATCTTCAACAACTTCAATACCCAATACATTTTCTACTGCATCTGCAATAAATATACCTATTGTACCAACTCCACAGTATAAATCCAAAACATTCTTACTACCCATTTCTTTTATATAAGACTTTACCTTTTCATATATTTTAGTACTAATATCATAGTTAACTTGAAAAAATGAATTCTTACTTACATAGTATCTTTTGTCTCCAATATAAGAAATAATACTTTCTTGATCAGTAATAACTTTATCATTAATAATTAGCACATTGCATAAATCTAATAGTTTATAATACCTCTCTATTTCACCTTCTACAATAATCATCACTTCTTCTGTAATATTACCTAGTTTTATTGTAATTGTTTTTATTTTTCTTTCTTCTTTTACATAATCTTTTAATACTTTAATTATTTCATTTATTTTTTTACTTAGTAATAAACAATCATTAACTTCTATTAACTCATTTGATTTATCTTTATACAAACCTATTTTTCCATTTTGAACATGTAATACTACTTTATTTCTATAATTATACTGACTACTATATACTAATTCATTTATTTTTGTATTTAGTTTTTCCAGTATATTAAAAATCTTATCTTGCTTAAATTTTACTTTTAATTCATCATTCATATGTAATAAATTACATCCTCCACATATTAAATACTCATTACATTGTGGTTTGACTCTATCCTTGCTTTCATTACTTATGCTTTTACTTATTCCTTCAAAATAGTTTTTATGTTCTTTGATAAGTTCATATTCAATATCTTCCTGTTCCAAAGCATTCTTAATAAAACCTATTTTTCCATCTTTCTTGATAATTCCTCTACCATAATGATCTAATCTTTCTACTTTCATATTATCAGCCCTTTTAAATATTATAGCATACATCACTATTTTTTTTACATACTAAAGATAGGTGATTTTATGGATTATGTAACATATGTCAAAGAAAAAACTGGTAATAGTAAAGACTATATTTACAAGACATTATATGTTGATAAAACTAAATTAATTTTGATATTCAATGAAGTTTTAACTAGTAGTAATGATGTAAATAATTTTATATTAAGAAAACTAACTAGTTTAAATAAGAAAAATTTTAAAAGTATTACTAATCACCTACCTAGTGCTAATATAAAACAAATTAATACTGATGAAATATTTAATTATTTAAATAATGGATTTGCTTTACTAATTATTGATAGTTTTATATATTCGATAGAAGCACGTATGCAACTTGAAAGAGGCATTACTACAATACAAAGTGAATTATCAATTGTTGGAGCAAAAGATTCATTTTCTGAAAATTTCAATACTAATCTCGGATTAATTAGAAGACGAATTAAATCTGAAAACCTATGGTGGAATGAACTAAGTATAGGAAAAAGTTCTAAAACTAAAGTTGGCATATTGTATATGAATGGTATAGTTGATAATGATTTAGTAAACGATATAATGGAAAAATTAAATAAAATTGATATTGATGGCATTATAGATTCTTCTTATTTAAAAGATATTTTAGAAGCAGATAGTGTTTTTCCTACAGTTAGTTTAACAGAACGTCCAGATAAAGCATCCCAAGCATTATTAGAAGGAAAAATAGTACTACTTACTGACACAACTTCATACTCAATGATACTTCCAAATTTTTTTATCGACTACTTTCATACTGTAGATGACTATTATCAAAAATCACTTAATACTACATTAATTAGAGTTATTAGACTATTTGCCTTTTTTATAGCAATTTTTGTACCTGCTTATTATATTGCAATCACTACTTATAATCAGGACTCAATATTTCTTCCTATTTTACTCTTACTTAAGGCCCAACGCTCGTCAGTTCCTTTTCCAGCAACCATCGAAGCTTTATTTATGATTATTTCTTTTGAAATATTACGAGAAAGTGATTTTAGAATGTCATCTACTACTGGAAGTGCAATATCAATACTTGGTGGTTTAGTTTTAGGTGATGCGGCCGTCAGTGCAGGCATTATGTCACCAATTATGATTATTGTAATTGCTCTTTCTTCTATAGCAGGTTTTGTATTTACATCGATTGAACTCGTTAACGCAATTAGAATCTATAGAATTATTTTTATTATACTCTCCTCTATCCTTGGTATATATGGAATATACTTAGGAAGTGTTTTCTTATTGTACAAACTAATTACCTTAAAATCTTTTAACAAACCATACTTAGCGCCATTTTCTCCTTTCATTTTAAAAGAACAAAAAGACGCTATTGTTAAAACAAAAAATATTGGAATAAAATATAGGAATCCCCTACTAACTAAGAATATGAAAAGAGGTAGATACAATTGAAAAAAATATTATATGCTGTAATTTTTTTATTGATATTAATAGGAAGTCATAATTATATAGATATTAATAACATTGCTATTATAAGTAATATCGCTATTGAAAAAAAAGACAATAATTATATAGTAACATTTCAAGAAATAGTACCTAAACGTGAAAATAATACAATTATTAAAGACTATAAATATTATTCAAGTATAAAACCAAGTTTAAAACAGGCTTTCCATGGAATAGATGAAGATATTACTAAAGAAATTTATCTAGAACATTTAGAAAATATAATTATTAAAGACAATAATTTAGATATAATAGATAAGTTAAAAACTATTATGAACAATGATTTAGATAATTTTAATGTTGTTATATCTACAACTGATCCATCTAAAGCACTGAAGTATAGTAATAACTACAAATATATAAATAGTATTATAGATAATGATGTAACTCTAAGGAAAATTAAAAAAGCAAGATTAGAACAGAAAGACATTAAAATTCCTGTCATTAAACAGAAAGATGAAAAACTTATTTTCTATAAGTATATTACATATAAAGGTGATAATAATGCCTAGAAAAGATATATCCATGATAGCTTTAGTGTTTTTTATTACTAGATGTTTTTTTAATTTGTATTCGTATACGAATATATATTCATATTTAATAACAAGTTTCGTAATATTTATATTATTGATAGTCCTCAAAAAAATTAAACTTAAGTATTTTAAAATACTTAGATCGCTATATACTATATCAATGATTATCATCTTTGCTATAGTCTTAATTAATTCCATAAACTTTATAAATTTAAATTACTTTCGATATGAAAACTATCTTTCTACTGGTTTATCCTTAATTGTATTATCATACATAATTGGTAGAGACGAAATAAAAACAATTTCATCAATAAGTGAAATTTTTCTATTTATATTTATATTAACTGAAATGATAGTTGCTACTGGATTGATTTCATTAATTGAAATTAATAATTATGTTGATTTTGTTAAAGTTAAGAATGTTTTTACTTCGATTTATCCATTCTTATTAATTATTGTATTAGTTTATATAAAAGATAATAATATTATGACAGGTTATTTATTAGGTATATGTTCATCATTTATTGATATTATTCTGATAGTTGGTTCATTAGGTTGTAAACTACCATTAATTTATTCATACCCTGGAATTTCACTTTTGAAATCTATTACTTTCTTTCATTTTTTAGATCATTTAGACAAACTATTTTCATTTATATATTTATTTGAATACACTATAACATTAGCTTTTATATTTAATGTTATTAAGAAACATATAAAAAAAGAAAGTCTTTAACTTTCCATTATATTGCATCTATAACCTAAATCACTATAAAACACTTTTTGTCTAGCTGCAGCAGAATTTAATCTTTCTTTTAAATATTGCTCTGTAGGATTTGCATTAATTATCTTTTTATTAATTATTACAGTTGTAATAGCACCTTCTTCAGTGATTTCTAAGTTTGGTATACCTTTATAGTATGTTAACTCTTCAGCAACAGTTGGAGTTTGAGATGCAGTATCAGCAGCTTCCTGAGTACCATCAGGTAAACTTGTCAATTTTTCATAAGTTATAATGTTATTAACTGGAAAACCATCAACATACTTCGTTTTGCTAACAACCTGATATAACTCTTGAGAAAAGACTTTATTGCATTTTACAATTGCAAGTTTTGGAATATCTGGAGTTGCTGGTGTTTCATCTTTTGGGATTAAACTCCTAAATGTAGGTGGTAATATGATAAATAATGATAGAAAAAACATTGTAAGTAAAACTACTATTGGGTTTCTCTCTTTTTTCATATTATCACCTATAATAATTCAATATCGTCTTGACTAGTTTCAACTACTTTATCTGGTAAGTCATCTATATGTATTGATTCTTCATGAACTTCTTCATCGTCTTCTCCATGAATTTCTTCAATATTATCTTCATGACTTTCTTCTACTTCTGGTTCTTTGTTGACTTCCTCTGTCTCGTTAAATTTTGTAAAATCTATATCATAATCAACATCATATTTTTCTTTATATTCTTCCGTTTTTTGTGTTTCTTCAGACTCTTGCTTATTTTCATTTTTTTCTTCTGTTTTTGGCTTATTATAGACTGTTACTATAAATCTATATAAGTATATAAATAAGAAAATCAATGGAACAACAGGTGTTGAAAGAACTATATAATATACTACTTCATGACCTTTTATCAAATCATAACTTCTTATAGTATTAGTAAGTGATAATGAAAAACCTAGAGTAACTGCAAATAAACCTCCAATTATTGCAATTGCTAATAAAGTTGTCCATAAATCAATAATATAATTATATTTTTCTATATTATCCTTTTTTGTCCTTCTTGAATACATAAACACAATAAAACCAACAATTGCTACAATAGCTAAGATTGGTAAAAATATATATTTTAATGTTTTTAATAAAAATGAATAATCATATGTATAACTAACCATACAACTCCTCCTATTCTTCTATAATAATGATAGCATAATCATAAATATTTTTCAATTAAAAAAAGTTAGTAAAAAAAAAAGTTAGTAAATTTTACTATTATTTACTAACTTTATATATAAATACTGTTTCATTTGCATTGCTTGATGCATATCCTTTATATTCTTTTGACATATTTACAATAGCATCAACTTTTTCTTTGTAATTATCTAATTTTGTTGTTAAACTCGTTAATTTAGAGATTCCATCGCTATTTAATCTAACTATTCCATCTCTTAACTCTGTAGTCCCGGCATTAATTTTTTTAGAACCATCATATAACAATCCTAATCCATTTGTTAATTCAGTAGAACCTTTTGTTAATTCTGAAACCCCAGCAGTTAATTTATTTGTATTTTCCTTAAAAGTGCCTATTGCTGCCGGAACTTGATTCATTGATTCGACACCCAATATATTTTCTAAAATAGTTTCAATTGTCTGATTAGAACCAACTAGTGCTGCTTTATTTGTAGGAAGTGCTGCTAATTGCTTTTGAGCATTTTCAATTCCTGTTTTATATTGACTAATACCACCATTAATTACATCAATATTTGCTGATAATTGGTTGTAAATCATTTGCTTATCTTCTGGTAATTCAATACCTGCATCAACAAGAGCCTTTAGACTATCATATGCAGCTTTCTTTTCCATTAATTCATTCATCTTTGTTGTAGCATCATTAATTCCTGCTTCAATTTGACTTTTTGCAGTTCCATTATTTATTTTTTCAAGTAATGCATTATTTTCTTGATACTTTCCATATAAACTGTCAACTAATACTGTCATTTTTGAAATAGATAATGTATTATTATTAATTTGATTTAAACCATCAGTAATTTTTTTAGAACCATCTGCTGCATTATTTAATTGTTCACTTAGGTTTCCAGTTCCATCAACTAACCTATTTGCTCCTTCTTGTAAGCTATTAACTCCTTCTTGTAATTTTTTCATTGAACTATCTAAGCCATCTAATTTATCAAACACTTTTAGATCTGCATTAGTAAACATTTTTGGAGTTGCTACGAAATATAAATCACTATCTTTAAATTTAATAGTTTCATAACTGATTTTAATTGTATCCATATCTTTTAATTCATCAATTTTTAAATCTTCATATAAACCAGGTGTTGAAATTCCAACCACTATATTCTTAGTACCTGTATTTACAACCTTACCATTATTTATTTCAATATTAGTATTATTATCACCCTTTATTATTGAGGCTAGTGTTACAACAAAAGGTGTTTTCATACCATATTTTTCATTATATGAATTATTCTTGAAGTTTATTACTATCTCCACTTTTCCTTTTTTATTTAGTATGTCTTTCTTTTTAATTTCTTTTCCATCTAGATAATATTTTATTTCTGCTGTTATTGGTAACTGTTTGTCTGTTGTTCCTTGATATGTTATATCTTTACCTTCTGCTTTAAATGTTAATTTACCATTTTCTTCGATAAATTTTTCTTTTCCACTAATATTTAATATATTTTTAAGTATAGTTTCATCCTCTATATCTTCTTTTGAAGTGTATTTTAAATGATTATTTACTATGTTTTCTTTTACAGTTCCATTACTATTAAGTGTTGTAAAAACAACCTCTTGTTTTTCTAATGCAAACGCATTCATTGGTATAATCATACAACCTACTAATAGTATTAGTATATTTACTAATTTATTTTTCATATTTTTCCCTCCTAATTTGTTTTAGTAGTTTTCATAATTATCTTATCAAATGTCATTAATAAACTTGGTAAGATAAGTAATACTACTAACATTGAAATAATTGAACCACGTGCAAGTAAATTGCATATTGCACCAATCATATCAATTTTTGTATATAATCCTACTCCTATAGTTGCACAAAAGAAACATAAAGCTGAAGTTATAATAGATGGTGTAACCATACTTAGAGTATTTTTCATTGCATCTTTGCTGTTGCTGTGTAGTTTTCTTTGCTCTAGATATCTAGTTGACATTAGAATCGCATAGTCTATAGTTGCTCCTAACTGGATAGTACCAACTACAATTGAAGCAATAAATGGAAGTGATGTTCCAGTAAAGTATGCACATGCCATATTCATAAATATTGCAAACTCGATCGCTGATATTAGTATTATTGGTAATCCAATTGATTTTAATACAAATAACATTATTACAAATATTACTGCAAGTGATGTATAGTTAACTGCTTTAAAATCATGATCAGCTATTGTTACTAAATCCTTCATTAAAGCACCCTCGCCAGCAACTATCGCTTTCTTATCATATTTTTTTACTATTTTGTTTACTTTACTTAATTGATTATTTAATTTATCAGATGCTATCTCATATTTAGAATTTATTAATACTAAATTGTACTTTTCATTATTAATGATGTCATCTAATTCTTCTGGAAGAATACTAATTAAACCACTATCAACTACTTCTCCTGGTGATAGTACTAAATCAATTCCTTCAATATTTTTTAATTCATCAGTTAATTCTTTTAATTCACCCTTTTTAACATTCTTATTAATTAAAATGATTTGTGGAGAAACAATGTTATATTTCTCTTCCAACTTCTTATTAGCAACATTAAATGCTAAAGTTTTAGGAAGTGATTCATCAAGTTTATAATAAACATCATAATTTTTATTTCCTATATAGGCAGGTATCATTAATATTACAAATAGTATAAGAATTATTATTCTATTGTTTAAAGCAAATTTTTGTATTAGTTTAAATTCTGGGAATAAATTTTTATGTTTTGTTTTCTCTATTTTGTTATCAAATATAAGTAGAAGTGATGGAAAAATTGTTAATACAGTTAACAAACCACATAATACTCCTTTAGCCATTACAATACCAATATCTTTACCTAAAGTTAGTGACATCGTACATAGTGCTAGGAAACCTGCAAAAGTTGTTAGTGATGATCCTAAAACAGATGTAAATGTACTTCTGATAGCATTTGCCATTGCTTCATTTTTATCTTTTGTTATATTCTTTTCTTGCTCATAAGTGTGGTACAAGAAAATTGAAAAGTCTGTTGTAACACCTAATTGAAGTATAGCAGTTATTGCTTTTGTTATATAACTTATTTGTCCTAGGAACACATTAGAACCTAGATTATAGATGATTGCAATACCAATATTTGATAATAGAAATAATGGTACTAGGTATGAGTCTGTTGCTAGTGTTAATGCAATCAAACATAATACAATAGCAATTACAACATATATCATTATTTCTTGATTTGATAATTCCATTGTATCTAATACCATTGCAGTCATAGAACTGATTGAATCAGCTTCTACAATTTTTCTTAAATCAGCAACAGCATTTATAGTTTGATCTTCACTTGTTGAACCATTAAACGTTACCATTATTATAGTTTGATTATCTTTATATAATTTTTCTTGAACATCATCAGGTAACATTGTACTTGGTACACCACTATCCAATAAATCAGCAATACTAATTACCTTATTTACTCCTTCTACCTTCTTAAACTTTTTTTCCAAATCAATTATTTCTGTATTTGATTTATCCTTAACCATTACAAAAGCGTAACTTCCTAATCCAAATTCGTCGGTCAAAATATTTTCACCTTTTATTGTATCTACACTATCAGGTAAATAAATCAAGATATCATAGTTAATTCTTGTATTTATATAGCCTATGGTTGCTGGTATCAATAAAAACAAACCTATAATTAAGATTGCCTTCGCATGATTAACTATATAATTAGATATTTTTTTCATAAAATCCTCCTTCATTTATGTATTATAGGCATTACCTATTAAAAAGTTAATTACATAATAGATATTTATGTACGTTTTCCAACACTTTGTTGGTTTTTGTTTGAAAATATACAACATTGTGTTGTTTATCTTTACATTTGTCGTTTTTCGAGTATAATAGTTCTTGGTGAAGAAAAATGGATAAAAGAATAATAAAAACAAAGAATAATTTATATAATGGACTACTAAAAGTTATGAAAGAGAAAGAATTTGAAGATATTAAAGTAAGTGACATATGTGAAAAGGCTATTACCAATCGTTCAACATTCTATGATCATTTTTCTGATAAATATGAATTATTAACTTCATTAATAGAGGATTTAAAAAAGAGTTTAATATCTGACTTAGAAAACAACAATAAAGAAACGGAATCTTTAAAAGAATATTATATGCTTGTTATCAAATCACTAATTGATCATATTGATTCAAATATTGATATTTATAATTCAATATTAAAGAAAAATAATAATAGTATTGTTATGGACATGATGTATGATACAGTGTATAAAGATATTGAAAAAGAACTAGAAAAGTATAAAAACAATACTGATATTCCTACTGAAGTAATAACAAAATTCTATGTTACTGCTGTTAGTAATATATGCTTAGATTATATTAGATATCCTAAAAAATATAAAAAAGATAAGATTATTTCCTACCTTGAACAACTAATACCAAGTAATATTTATCAATAAAAAACTCGAATATTTCATTCGAGTTATTTTTATTAATGGTAGCGGGAGAGGGATTTGAACCCCCGACCTATTGGGTATGAACCAAGCGCTCTAGCCAACTGAGCTATCCCGCCATTAACAACAAGCAAATAGAGTATATCAAAAAAATAAAAATATTTCAAGTGTTTTAGAAATATTTTTACTTATATTATGCTACTTTTTATTATTTATATACTTAATTGCTTCGGTTGCTGCAACTGCCCCATCTGATGTCGCAGTTACTAATTGTCTCAATTTTTTTGTACGATTATCTCCAGCTACGAATATACCATCAATATTAGTGTGACAGGTTTCATCAGAAATAACATACCCAAATTCATTTAGATTGACTAATTTGGCAAAATTTTGATTTTCCGGTATACGTCCTATTGCTACAAATAACGCAGAAACATCTATTCTAGTGACATTACCATCTTTATCTTTGACATCTATACCCTCTAAATAATCATTTCCATTTAACGCAATGACATTACTATCCAAAACTAAGGTTATATTGCCTATTGACTTTACTTTTTTAACTAGTGTTTCATCTGCTCTAAATTGATTTCTTCTATGTATTAAATATACTTTACTAGCAAGATTTGATAAGTATATAGCATCTTCTAAAGCTACATTTCCACCACCTTGAACTGCAACAAGCTTATCCTTGTAAAATGCACCATCACATGTTGCGCAATAAGAAATACCCTTTCCTAGCAATTCATCTTCCATAGGAATGCCTAATTTTCTATTATCTGCACCTGTTGCCAGGATAATTGAATGACACTCATATTGATTTTCAGAAGTTATTACTTTCTTAATACTTTCTGTTACTTCGATATCAATTACCTTTTCAAATTTTATTTCAGTACCTAATTCTAATGCTTGATTATATAAATTTGTGGCAAAATCATAACCAGAAATATGTGGAGCTGCTGGATAATTATCAATATCAGGAGTATTAATTATCTGTCCCCCATATGTTAATGCTTCTAATACCAATACCTTTTTATCAGCTCTTCTTGCAAATATTGCTGATGTTAATCCTGCTGGACCTGCTCCAATTATTATGATGTCATACATAATATCACTCCTTATATTCCATATATTCCTATATTATCATATTTTTTTACTAAACTAAAGCATTAGTTGTTCCATAATTTTCAAATATTGAAAATTCTTGATTTGTATCACTATTATAATAGTATTCAATATTATATAGTTTAAATATATCTTCCTTTTTTAATTCAAATGTTAGACTTTTATTTTTATATTTTCCTTTATTATCACCACTTCGTCCTAGTCTTGCAAGAAAACTAACTCCTATATCATCGTTTTTTAATAATTCTATGAATCTATCAAAACTAATTAACTTATACACGTTTATTTCATAATATCTATGATATTTCTTATTGCTGTCTTTTTTTGTACTTGCATATATAATGGCTAAATTACTGAGTTTCAAACATAGATGATTATATATACTACTAAGATAAATAAATGATTCTTTTTCAATTAATATACCTTCAATATCATAAACACATAAGTAAAGTTTTTCTTCCTGCTCATCTAGTTCAAATTTAAACTGAAAACCACTTTTAATTTTAGTTTTACTTTTATACCTAATTCTTGTCATTAATATCTTCTTATTAACAAATTCATGATCAAACCATCCATATTTTTCAACTATTCTATTTATTTCTGGAAAAGTGGGTCCATCAAAAGCAATCGAAAACAAATATATAGGATATCGACTATATCTACTGGAACACTTAATTTCAATGCCATGATAATCTGGAAAGTATAATGAGTCTATCTTCTTCCCTAATTCTTTTTCAAATGTCAATCCTATGCTATTTGAGTAATTATTAACTCCTTCTATCCAACCATTGTTTGATATTTCAATAAATTTGTTAACTAACTTAGGTACTTCTGAAACCATAATCATCACCTCTGGGAACCAATATATCACTATGTGTTTTTATGGTCAAACTGACCATTTTAAAAAACTAAGATACTTTTTTATATTAATTATTAAAATTCCCTTAGCGAATTATTAAAATCGAGGCTCATTTTATTAGTAGAAAAAATTTTTTCAATGAAATTTAATTTTTTTATAAACTAAGAAGTATTCATAAATAACCGGTGGGCATGGGTTCAAGTTGCAAAAAAAAAGGCAAAGCCTATTTATTTACTAGATTGGTGCGAGTAACAGGAGTTGAACCTGCACGTCTAAGACACTAGATCCTAAGTCTAGCGCGTCTGCCAATTCCGCCATACTCGCGTA
>CACZTK010000045.1 GCA_902784095.1 uncultured Erysipelotrichaceae bacterium
AAAATTACACAAAAAGAGAAAAATAATTTTCTCTTTTTAATTACTGTCTTTTTTTATAATGTCTACTAAACGGGGTTCACATCATTTGAAGTTATCTTTTTATACTCTTATAAATACCATATTTCATATTATTTAAAACAATTTCATACTCACCGATATATTCAGTTACAGTAGAATTAAATCCTAATTTAGAATCATTTAATCCAGAATATTTACCTTTACTAGTAAACTCACCACTAATTGCTTCCATATTGAAATATTTTAATTTTTCATTATGATAATCAGAAATCATTCTCCATTTAAGTAGATAATGAGGATTTAAACTCTTATACTTATCACTATATGCCTCAACTACTGAGAATGCTGCATTATCATAAACTATATTAATTCCACCACCAATAATTAATCCTTCTGGATGTTCTTTTAATACATTAGTAGCAAATATCATATTATTTTTATAAACATTTAATAATTTATCAGATAATACCTTTTGATTGAATAAGTCTCTTCTATCTTCCTTTGCTTTTGATAAATCTTGAAATTGCTCAGCAATTTTTGAATTGTTTTCAATTTCATCTTCATATAGTTTTTTACTATTTAAAACAAATTGCTCAGTATTAAGTTTTGCATAAAATAAATCTGCATTCTTTCCAAAACTTGCAAGTATTTCACGATAATACTTTAAAGGCTTATTATTTTTCTTTAAGAAACCAGCAAGCGGAGATAAATCTTTTTCTTCATCACGATATATTTCAACACCACATCTAATGGCTTTATTAATCTTATTTCTACATCTTTTATCAAAAGATTGATATATTTCTCTAAGATCTTCTCTTTGAAGAATAGTTAATGCTTCCCATCTAGGTTTTTCTGTTTCAAAATAAATATTTTGTCCCATATACTTAAAACCAGCATTTTCAAGATTAGGCATTACCATATTAGCCTCATTATTAACATTAACGATATTTCCTTTACTATCTCTAATATTTAAAGGAATAGCAGGATCCATTTTTAATAAGATAATACCTTTTTTTCCTAAATCTTTCTTTAATGCTTCTACTAATTGCTCAGTTTTACTAGCATCAGTAAAATCAAATAAGATTCCTCTAGGTGCATAAGCAATTTTATTTTTCATAAATGCTTCTTTTAGTAATAATACAGCTGCACCAATTAGATTCTCATCATCTTCTGCAATTCCAATATAAGATACTTCATAACCAAATTTAGGCATAATTCTAGCATATGTAGATGATTGATAATAACTTCTGTACTTATGCTTTCTAGCAAAACTATCAAATTGTTCTTTTTCAATATCAATAATTCTCATTATAAAGCCTCCTATATCATATTTAATATTATAACATGTATATTTTTATGTTTCAATCTTTACAATAATCTTTTTTTGATATAAAATTAATATGAGGAGGCTAGAGTGATGGAAGAAAAAACTAGAAAAACAATTACTGTTATCTCTGAAGACGGAAGTACAGAAACAGTTGAAGTAATAGTAGCATTTAAATTTAAAGATACTGAACAAGAATACATTGTTTATACACAAAATGAAAAAGATCAAAATAATAATATTACAGTATATGTATCAAAAATAGTAGATGAGGATGGAACTTCAAGACTAGCTGGTATTGAAGATGATAATGAATGGTCTAAAATAAAAGAAGTTTTACGTGAACTAGCTAAAGGAGAATAGTAGAGAAATCTACTTTTTTTTTGAATTTTATAGTATAATATTAATGTGGTGAGATTATGTTTGAAAATAAGAAGATATTAATTTTAGGTTTAGCAAGAAGCGGTTATGAAGCTGCTAAATATTTAGTTAAAAGAAATAATGAAGTTATTTTAAATGATTATAAAGAAGAAAACTTACAGGATTCTAAACAAGTAGAAGAATTAAAGAGTCTAGGAGTAAAACTAATATTTGGATCACATCCAGATGATTTATTGGATACAAGTTTTGATTATTTAATAAAAAATCCAGGTATTGCGATTGATCATAAATATGTTATTCAAGCTAAAAATCTAGGAATAGAAGTAATAAATGAAGTAGAAATGACTTATAGATTATTACCTAAAGATGTTACATTAATAGGAATTACTGGTACTAATGGAAAGACAACTACAACAACATTAACTCATTCAATATTAAAAGAAGCTTTTAAAGAAAGAGTTCATTTAACTGGTAATATTGGATATCCATTTTGTAGTCTATTAGATAAGTTAAATAAAGATGATATTATTGTTATGGAAGTATCATGTCAACAAGGTGAAAATATTAAAGAATTTAGACCAAATATTGGAGTATTTACTAATATTGATCAAGCTCATATAGATTTTATGAAAACATTTGATCATTATAAAGAAGTTAAAGCAAGAATGTTTTATAATCAAACTGATGATGATATAGCAATCCTTAATATAGAGAATGAAGAAGTGATGAATACATTAGATAGAATTAAGTCTAAGACAAAATATTTTTCTAGTAAAAATGAGATAAATGGGTGTTATTTAAAAGATGGTTATATTAATTATTATGATGAAAAAGTAATTGATATCTCTCATATAAAAATACCAGGTACTCATAATTTAGAAAACTGTATGGCTGCGATTATGGTTGCTAAAGAGTTTAATGTTTCAAATGAAATTATAGACAAAGTATTAAGTGAATTTACTGGTGTTGAACATAGACTTGAATATGTTGATACAGTAAATGGTGTAAGATATTATAATGATACAGAGGCTACTAATATTAAGTGTACACAGATAGCGCTTTCTTCCTTTGATAATGATATCACTTTAATCTTAGGAGGATTAGAACGTGGACAAAATTTCTATGATTTAGAACCATTTATGAAAAATGTAAAGAATATAGTAGGTATTGGGCAATGTCGTGAAAGAGTAAAAGAGTTTGGAGAAAAACTTGGGATACCTACCTATATTTATGAGCATTTAGAAGATGGATTTAAAAAATGTGTAGAAGTAACTGAAAATGGTGGTATAGTATTATTGAGTCCTGCTTCTGCATCTTGGGATCAATACAAAGAATGTGAAATACGTGGAGCAGAATTTAAAAATTATGTTAAAAAAATGAAGGGAGAATAAATTATGAAAATTAAAAATGTAATAGGTCGTGAAATATTAGATTCTAGAGGTAATCCTACAGTAGAAGTAGATGTTATCTTAGAAAATGGAATTATGGGACGTG
>CACZTK010000046.1 GCA_902784095.1 uncultured Erysipelotrichaceae bacterium
AATGGCAAATTAGAAAGGTGGAAGATTTATGCTATTGGATAGTAATACAGAAAGAGTTATGAATTTAGTTGATATGGTTGATGATTTAAAAAGTATTGATAAAGTGAGATTAGCAATACATCTACTTGAAGAACAATATTTTTCTACTGAATATGATGAAAGCTTTATCAAATTATTAAAAGAAGTATTGGAAATACTAGATCCTGAATCTAAAAAAGAAATAACTAACTTTGCAAAATATAAAAATTTATTATTTATATCAGCAAAGTATATGGAATTATCATTATTTGAAAAACAAAAGTTTTCAGTAGAAATGTTATTTAATATCTTTCAATATGATTTTAAAAACGAAGTAATCAATACTAAAATCAATCAACAATTAAATGTATATGATTATTGTTATTCAATGAATGTATTATAAAAGCGAAGATATGTTATTTTTTTAGCATATCCTCGCTTTTTTTATTTGCCTAATTTTTTGTTATTAGTTCTTCCAACTAAATAATCCATTGAAATGTTATACTTTTTACAAATAGTATAAATAGTGATTGTATTTATTAGATAACGACCTGTTTCATAAGTGCTATAAGTAGTTTGAGATATTTTACAATCATCAGCTAATTGTTGTTGAGATAAATTTAATTCATTTCTAATAGATTTAAGTTTTAAACCTATTTTCTTTTTATCAGTTTTAATTTTATCATATTTAGTATTCTTTCTTGTGAATCCAACTACGAAATCTAAAGAGAAGTCATATAAATTACAAAATCTAATTAATTTATTAAATGGCATTGTATCATGTGCATTTTCCCAACCAGAAACTGTATTTTTAGACACACCAAATACATAACCTAATTCTTGTTGTGTCATTTCTAATTCTTCTCTACAATATTTTAAATTATTATTAATCATACAACTATCACCAATAATAATTTTCCCATTAATAATTAAATTATTGCTAATTGTGTGGGTCTATTATTGAAAATGTGATATAATAAAATCATAAGCAAATCTTTAAGTGTTGGAGGTGCAAGATGAATAAGAAAAAAGATAATGATAATGAGTTATTTGAAAAGTTATTTGAATTAAATATTAAATATGCTATTGAAGATTCAAATATTAATATGAAAATGATAGATAATAGAATTAAGTTTTATCAAACATTGATAAATCATTTAGAAGATAATAAACCTTTCTTCTTCCAAAAAAAGAAACTTATTGAATATAACGATAAGAAAGAAGAATATGAAAACAAAATATACGAATTATACACTCAATTAGGCGAAGAATATGAAATGATTGAAAAATTAAGTTCAAAAGTGTAAAATTCGTTTAAAATTAAAGAAAAAAATGTAAAGCTGTGGTATAATGATATAAAGAAAAATATAAAATACGAGGTGGTAATATGAGTGTTGAAGAAAAGCTTTCATCAACAATTAAATTAGCTCAATCATATATTTTGTTATTTTTAAAAGAACATATTAATTCAGATAATTTAACAAATATTGAAAATTTATTTAGAACCTGTCCTATTGAAATAAAGCAAATAGCACCAGAAACAAATGAATTTGGAAAGCAAACTGATGTTGGTGGTAAAACTTTAGAAGATAAAATAATAATTAGTTTGCAAGATATTGAAGCTACTGATATTACTAATGAAGACCAACTAAACAAATTATTAGGAACAATTATACATGAATACGCACATAAAATTCGAGGTATGAATAATCAATATGGGGAAATGTTAGAGGAATCATTTGCATCAATATTTGCTGAAGTATGTATAAATAATGCAAGAACCAAGTTGAAAAATAATTTAAGAGATGAAAAAGTATTTATAATGCAAGATTCAGTTAATTATCAAAAATACGAATCACAAGTTAGAGCATTACTTTACGTTTTAAATAAAAATAACTTAGATGAAGAAATCATCGCAGAATATATTGCAGGAAATCAAGAAAAATTTAAACAAATTTGTACTCAAATTTTAGGTGATGAATTTATTACTTATTTTGAATCAATAAGTAGTAAAAATAATCAAAATTCAGAGCAAAATATAATTGAAATTATCACAAAATATATTTCTAAAAATGGATTGAGTATTGAGAATTACTTCTCGCCTAAAAAAAGATATATAATGTTTGGCAATCTATATCATAAAGGAAGCCCTACATTAGAACGAGCAATTGTTAATTCTGGAGTTGAAAATTTTGAAGAACAAGAAAAAAAGTTTTTTCTAGATGCTGAACATAATGTTAAGTTCAACAATGATAAGGATACTTTTTTTGAAAAAGAAAAAATAGATAGAGTTAAACGATATGTTGAATCAAAGTTTTCTTTAAATGAAAAATCAATTGAAGAAATATATGATGCAATTATAGATTTATGTTATGAGTATAATATTCATAAAGATAAAAATAGCGAAGAGTCAAAAATTTTTGTTATTGAAATCAAAAAAATGATACCTGATATAGAGAACTTTATTACAAGTTTTCGTTCATTAAGAATAAATGGGTTAGATAAAAGTATATTTGATACTTTAGATTTAAGCAATCCTACATATAATGAAATATTCTCAAGTATGGATAGATTATTACAATCTGAAAGTATAGAAAATGAAAAATTAGGAGGTATAAAAAGATGAGTTTAGAAGGATTTAGTAAAAAAGGTATGGAGTTAGGAAATAGTCCAGAACAAATCAATGAAACAAAGAATGATTTAAGACAACAATACATAAATGCTATAAAAAAATTAGCACTACAAAAAATGAAAAATGACTTATTATTTGAAGGATCTTTAGGTGCAGCTATGAGAAATTTATCATCTCTTGGGTTAGAAGTTTCTAAAGAAAGTATGCTTAAAGATATTGAAACTGAAGTAAATAGACAAAAAATGAGTTTTGATTTAGAAATGCCTAGTGTTAATATAGAGGTACCTAACATAAGTGTAGAAAATCAATCAGAAATAGAACAATTGAAAAATAATTTAGGAAGTTTTTTTCAATCTGTTCCAACTCAAGAACAAAAACCAATATATAACTCTGGATCAATTCCTAGAGAACCAGCAGTTCAAAGCCCACAATCATATGATAATTCGCCACAAATAAGTCAACCATCTATTGAGCAAACCAAAGTAAATAATGAAAAAGAAATAAGTGTGCAATTAATACAAGCACAAGAAGATATGAAACAACAATTAGAATGGGCAAAACAACAACCTAACGAGCCGACAATGACCTTTACTGGTAATTTAGAAAATTTATCTGATGATGTGAAAAAAAGAATTATTCAACAAATGGAATCACGTGGTGAAGTCATTATTTCAAGTATTGATAATATTTATCAAGAGGGAAATTATATAGTCGTAGATGCTAAAGATAATCAAGGTCGTTTTACTGGAACTGAATTTACATTAGATGATTTTACAAAGTTAGTTAATCAACCTTCAACTATTGCTAAAACTGAAGAAATTTCACAGCAACCTACTGATGATATAATTGAGCCACATGTTCAAGAACAACCAAAAGTAGAAAATACACAACTTGCACAACAACCAGTACAACAAGTTCGAGAGCAACCACAACAAGTAAGTCAAGAAGAAACTGAAAGAATATTACAAGAACAACAAATACAAATGAAAAATCAAGTTATTAATCAAATAATGGATGCTATGAATAAATCTGGTGAACTTTCGTTTGGTGATATAAGTATGGGTGAACGAATGAGCATTATGCAAAATATTCAAAATAAATTAAATGCTAAATCTATGGATGAATTACAAATGTTATTATCAACATATCAAGAACAAAATGTTCAAGAAGAAACTATGAGCAGTGGAATGCACAGATAAGGAGTAAAATAATGAATAAAGAATTTATAGAAAGAATTGAGAATAAAGTAAATAGTATAGACATACTAGATAAAGATCCTTTTGTTGAAGAAAGTTGCAAAAATATTTATAGAGCTTTATTGGTAGTTACAGAAAATGGGAATCCACCTATTAATGATATTTCTAATATATTAAATGATACAAATAAAACTATTGAATTATTAAAAAAATTTGATGGTATAAATAAAGAAAAATACAATGGTGATTTAAGTTATATAGTTATTGATGTTAATAATAATCAAACATTATTATATTTAATTGAATTATTAAGGCAATCAATTTATTATAATGAAGAGACTGATGATAAAAAAACAACCAACGATGTTAAAATTGATAAAGATATTAATATTAATATTGTCAACAAAATACTTATTTCAGTCTTTTTAACATCTCAAAGAGCAAATTTAGAAAAAATAGATAGTATCAAATTTCTACCTAGTAAAGTTGGATATACAATTGAAGTTAAAGATAACCATAATAAATTATATTATATGGGTGCAGATGAGTATGGGTATGTGCAAATTGTAAGAGAACATTCATTAGATGGAAAAGTTATTTTTGCATATGATGATGATTATATTCCACCAACTACTAATAATTCTAATGATATTAAAAATAATGATAATGAATTAAATAATAGTCCAATGAGTAAAATTAAAAATTTCTTTCATATTGATTCAAAAAATAACAACGATGTTACTAAATTTGCTCAAGAACATGGATATAAAGGTGCTAAGTATATTGGTAATTGGAAAGAATATAAAGTATATGAACCATATTTTGATGAAAATCAAGTTTCATATACTGGGATTCCATTAGTAATATTAGTTGATAATAATGGTGATATTCGTATGTCAACTTCTGATGAGGCTATGGCTACTTTAGATGATAAATCATTTATGGAAAGTTTTGAAGAAAATAAGATTAATGAAGAAAAAAATTCATTAACAGATAATGTTTTTAAACCAGATAATTTATCACCAAATCAAGCTAGTAATTTAATTAATAATATTGATGATAAGATTGCAGAATTGCAAATAGAAAAAGAAATAATAGATAAAGAAATTGCTGAAAATCTTGAAGAGGTTTCTAAATATTCAATATTAAATAAAAATATTGATGAACTATTAAATGCAAAAAAGAAATTTATTAATGATTGGGACAAATTATTATTTAATACCTCAGATGAACATTGGATTATGAATAGTGCAACATATAGAGTTCATATAGTTAGTATTATTAATGCTATCTTAAGACGAGAACAAAATAATAAATCAACTGAGCAATTAGAATTATTAAATAAAATAACTGAATGCCTTGGGAATAAAGATAGAGATTCTGCTATTGCAATTGTTAAACAATTAAAAGAAATTGAATTGAGATAATAGATTTATAGAACTGACAAATTGTTAGTTCTTTTTATGTGTTATATTTGATTAATATATAATTAAGTGATATAATACTCACTACCTAAGGGGGAATTATTAATATGGAAAAGAAAAAAGTTAATGTTCATCAATTTTTAAGAGAAGTATATTATCATTTATTATATGCAGGATATGAAAATATTTCTCTAAAGTCAGAAGATTTATCAAGTTATGTTCCACAAATGGAAGAAATAGTAAATGCTAGTGATATTGATTTAGATGATTTGTTTGTAAAAACACCAGTATCTGAAACTTATGATAAATATAAAGATTATTTAATTTCTACATTTATACAAGAAAATGTGGGATACTTTAATGATAGATATGATACTATTACATTAGTAAATAATCCATATTTAATTAAGAAGAATATTACTGAAAAAACAGATTCACAAAGAATTGCTTGTTTATGTGCAATGGAAGTTGCAGTGTCATTTGAAAAAGGAATTGATGAGCAATCTTCAAATATTAAGATTAAATCAAAATAAAAAAAGAGCGAAAATTCAAAAGAAATTACATAACTAATGAATTTTCGCGATAGACTATCTTTAAGACAAGATAGTAACACACTACCAAGTCGGCTTTTAGCCAACTAGAAATAGTGTGCAAAGGGACACCCTTTTGACACCCATTAAGCATCATAACTACAAACTAATCGTAAGTAGTAATGATGCCTTTTTTATTTCAACTTGCGTTTCATAAAAAAGAAAGAATACTATCGCCACTTTCATCAGCAGAGCTGACAAAACGTGCC
>CACZTK010000047.1 GCA_902784095.1 uncultured Erysipelotrichaceae bacterium
AATTTGAAGCTGTTAGGGCATTTGTTGTAATTATTCCAAGTGATGGAGGACAATCTATTATAATAAAATCATAGTTATCTTTTATAGATTCTAAGTGTGATTTTAATTGTTCCCCTTTGGAAAATGTTGGTTCATGTTGACTTTTTTCTAATAGTTCTATGTCCAATCCTGCTAAATTGATTGTTGCTGGTATTACTGATAAATTTTTATACTTTGTTTTAATAATAGCTTCTTCTATAGTACAATTATCAATTAAAACATCATATATACTTTTTTCTATATCTCCTTTATTAATACCAACACCTGTAGTTGTATTACCTTGAGGATCTAAGTCTATTAATAATACTTTTTTTCCTAATGCTCCAAGTGATGCAGAAAGATTTATACTTGTCGTTGTTTTTCCTACTCCACCTTTTTGATTTACTAAAGAAATTATCTTTCCCATAATATCACGTTCCTTCTTTATACATATTATATTGTATCAAAAATAAAATACTTTTGAAATGATTTTTGGTTAAAAAAAGTAGAAAAATTTCTACTTTTCTATTTTAATTACTATTTGATATGAGTTTTCTAAATTTATCTCATCTTTATCTACTTTTAATCCTAAGTCTTCAACTTTATCTAAGCTTTCTCTAATTATATTAATAGCTTCATTTACTGGATCTTTTTCTACTTTTGATGTATTTATACTTACAACACCATTATCTAAGTCCATAGCACTAATATTTTCATTTTCTGTGTTTTCTTCATCAGGTAAATCATCTACTAAAAGGTCTGGTGCTTGAAAGTAGTCTTCTTGTTTTTCTTCTTCTTTCTTTTCACTATCGTTTATAGCTTGTTGAGCTGGTGAGAAGAATTTAAATCCAGAATCATTGTTTATATCATTATTTAACATTGAAGCACTATCTATATTTAATAAACTATCAAGTCCCTTTTCTTCATCATTTGGTATTGCTATATCTGTTGCATTTTCTTTTAAAGCCTCTACATCTAATGGTTCTTGTTCATCAAAATCATCATTTAAATCATCATTAACATCTTCTTTTTTGATATCACCAAAATTAATAAATTTAGGTTGTCCTTCATCTGATGAATCATTATCATTATCAATATTACCTATTTCAGGTATATTAGTAAGAATAGGGGTATTATTATCATCATTTTCCCCATCAAAGTTAGGCATAATTGGATTAAGTGGAACAAAATTAGAAATTGATTGAACGTCCTCATTTTTTGAATTATTTACTAATGTGTCATCTTGCTTATTTTCTTCAAGAGTTATAGGCTCTTCTATTGGATCTTGTTTAGGTCCTTTTATTTCTTCTTCCACTTGTCTTACTGTCATTTTATTATCTATTATTTTTTGTAACATTTCTTTTTGTTTATCAGGCGAATCTAAATTTAATAAACTTCTTGCATGACGTTCTGAAATTTGTTCTTTTAATAAAGCATCTTGAATTTCTTCTGGCAAAGATAATAATCTTATTTTATTTGCAACTGCAGATTGACTTTTTCCCATAGTTTTTGCAAGTTCTTCCTGGGTCATTTCATCTAATTCAAGAATTTTTTGATATGTCTTTGCTTCTTCTACAGGATTTAAATTCTTTCTTTGTAAATTTTCAAGTAATGCTACTTTAGAAGTTTCTTTATCATCTAAATCTCTAACAATAGCAGGTATCTTAGTAAGTCCAGCTAAAGCAGAAGCCTTATATCTTCTTTCTCCTGCAATTATTTCATATTTATCATCAACTTTTCTAACTATAATTGGTTGAATAACGCCGTGTTCCTTAATTGATACAGCTAGTTCTTTTAAAGGTCTTTCATCAAATATTTCACGTGGTTGAAAACGATTTGGAATTATATCATCTAAATGTAGATATACTACTTCTTCCTCTTTATCCATATAAATACCTCCCACTTTTATTCTTTTTGTCCCCTATTTTTCTAATATACATTATATCATTTAGCAATGTTATTTTCAAGTAAAAATAGCACATATGTGCTACTTATAATTTAAACTCTAATATTAATTACTTTTCTTTTTGCTTTTGGCTTTAGTGGAAGATCTATATTTACTCTTTCTTGACTCTTTACCATATTATTTATTTCTTCTTCATAAAATCTTTCTTTTTCTTTTTTTGCTGAATTATTTAAATTAATTTCAAAATTAATTCTTGATTCTTTTCTCATATCAAGTCTCAACTACTTTCTTTTTATCAAAACTAATGCTCTATTACTATTTTCTTTTGGTAATATAAACTTATTAATTTTGGTTATTTTACAATGATATTTATTAAATACTTTATCATCTATATTCAACTCATCATCTACATTTGCTTTCATTGCAATAAAAATTCCTTCTTTTTTTACAAGATGCATACACCAACCAATTAATTTTTCTAAGTTTGCTACTGCTCTTGCTGTTACTATATCAAATTGTTCTTGATAGTCTTCACTTCTTGTATGTATGGCTTTAATATCTTTTAAATTTAATTTTTTTATTGTTTCATTTAAGTATTTTACTCTTTTTAAAAGTGAGTCTACTAATGTTACTTTTAGATTGGGATATACTATTTTTAAAACTATTCCTGGAAACCCTGCTCCAGTTCCTACATCACACAAAGTTTCCACTTTATTTAAATCAATCTCTTTTACTATTGTTAGACTATCATAAAAATGTTTTAAATAGACGTCTTCTTTTTCTACTATTCTGGTTAGATTTATTTTTTTATTTTCTTCTATTAGAATATTATAAAACTGTTCTAGTTGTTCTTTTTGAATATCTGTAAGTTCTATACCTAATTCTTTTATTGCTTGATAGAATTCTTCTTTACTCATTATTATTCCTTCTTTTTAGATAAACCATTAATATTGATATATCAGCAGGATTAACTCCACTTATTCTTAATGCTTGACCAATAGAAGTAGGTCTTATCTCATTTAATTTTTGTTTTGCTTCACTAGCAATATTTGGAATACTATCATAATCAATATCTTCTGGTATTTTTTTATTTTCTAAATCTAACATTTTATCAGCTTCTTTCAAAGCTTTTTTAATATATCCTTCATACCTAGTATTTATTTCTACTTGTTCTAATTCTTCTTCTGTGTAATCTAATTCAATAAAATGTTTTATATTATCTATACTTATCTCTGGTCTTTTTAATAAATCATATAAACTAATACCATCTTTTAGCGGACTACTAGATATACTTTCTAAATATTCATTAATTTCTTTTTTAGGAGTAATTCTTGTTTCTTTTAATAATTCATATATTTGTTCAATATTCTTCTTTTTTTGATTAAACTCTTTATATTTTTCTTCACTAATTAGTCCTATTTGATATCCATAGTCTCTTAATCTTATATCTGCATTATCATGACGTAATAATAATCTATATTCTGCACGAGATGTTAATAATCTATATGGATCTTTTACACCTTTAGTTACCAAGTCATCTATCAATACACCAATATATGACTCATTTCTTTTTAGAATTAAAGGTTCTTTATCTTCTAGTTTTAAACCTGCATTAATACCTGCGATTAATCCTTGTCCTGCTGCTTCTTCATATCCACTAGTTCCATTTATTTGACCAGCAGTAAATAAACCTTCTATTAGTTTTGTTTCTAAACTTTGTTTTAATTGACGTGAATCTATTGCATCATACTCTATAGCATAAGCATATCTTAATATTTTTGCATTCTCTAAACCTGGTAAACTATGTACCATTTTTTCTTGAACATATTCAGGCATACTTGTTGAAAATCCTTGAATATAAATAGTATTACCATAAGTTTCATCATCTTCTACATTGCTTTCTGGTTCTAAGAATAATTGATGACGCTCTTTATCAGAAAATCTTACAACTTTATCCTCTATAGATGGACAATATCTTGGTCCAATACCTTCTACATATCCACCATACATACTAGATTCTTTTAAATGTTCATGTATTAAATCATGCGTTTCTTTTGTAGTATAAATTAAATGACATGGAGTTTGATTTTTGTAATCATAATATGCCTTATTATCAAAAGAAAAAGTTAATTTCTTATCATCTCCTGGTTCTAAAGAAGTTTTATCATAATCAATTGTTTCTTTATCTATTCTTGGAGGTGTTCCTGTTTTTAATCTTAATATTTTGAATCCTAATTCTTTTAAATCAGTTGATAAGAATTTGGAATCTCTTTCTCCATGTGGTCCTCCTGGAGTTTTTTTATCACCTATTAAAATCATTCCTTTTAAATAAGTTCCTGTAGTTAATACTACTACATCTGCATCTATTTTCTTATCATCTTCTAAGATTACACCCTTTATTCTATTATCTTCTACTATCAAGTGTTCTACTAAAGACTCTATAATATCCAAGTTTTCTTCTTTTTCCATAGTTTTTAACATTTCTTTTGGATATATATTTTTATCTGCTTGTGCACGTAGTGCTTGTACTGCAGGTCCTTTTTTAGTATTTAGCATTTTTACTTGAATTGCAGCTTTATCAGCATTTCTTCCCATTTCTCCACCTAAGGCATCTATTTCACGCACAACAATACCTTTAGCTGGTCCTCCTATTGATGGATTACATGGCATATCTGCTATATTTTTAATACTTCCTGTTACAAGTAGAGTTTTATGTCCCTTACGCGCTAAAGCTAAAGAAGCTTCACAACCGGCATGTCCTCCACCTACTACTATTGCTTCATATTTCATGTTATCACTACTTTCCTACACAAAATTTTTCAAATAAATTATCGATTATTTCATCTGTATATGTTTTACCTATTATTTCACCTAATAAATCAAAACAATCTCTTAAATCTATTTCTACCATATCTATTGGCAAATTATTGTTGATTGATTCTAATACATCATTAAGTTTTTCTAATGCTTGTTTTGCTAAAGATATTTGTCTCACATTAGTTAAATAATTATAATCTTTAGACTCTATTTGCTCTAAATTGAACATTTCTATTATTTTATTCTTTAATGAATCTATACCATCTATATCATTAGTATTTGTACTTACTACATTATAATCTTTTAAATATTTTCTATCTATTTTTTCTTCTAAATCATTTTTGTTTATTACTATTATAGGATTCTTATATTTTGTTTTTTCTAGTATTTCTTTATCTTCTTTTGCTAATTCTTCATTACCATTTAATACTACTATTACTAAATCTGACTTTTCTATTAAAGATAAACTTTTCTCTACTCCTATTTTTTCTACTTTATCTGATGTTGTTCTTATTCCAGCTGTATCTATTATATTTAAAGCTATATTGTTTAAAGTAACTTGTCCTTCTATAATATCACGTGTAGTTCCTGCTATATCTGTAACTATTGCTTTTTCTTCATCTAAGAATCTATTTAAAATACTACTCTTTCCTACATTTGGTTTTCCAATTATTAAAGTATCTATACCATTTTTAATTATTTTTGAATTATTTGATTCTTTAATTATATTTTCTAATTCTTTTTTCATCTTAGTTGTTTCTTCTTTTATTTTTTCTATTGTAACTACTTCTATATCATAATATTCTGGATAGTCTATATTTACTTCTATACTGGAAATTAAATCCCTTATTTTATTTCTAAAATTATCTACTAATGTAAATGTTTTCCCTTCTATTCCTTTAATGGCAAGTTTTCTTGAACTTTCTGTTTTACTTTCCAATAAATCAAGTACAGCTTCTGATTTTGTTAAATCTATTCTTCCATTTAAGAATGCTCTTTTTGTAAATTCCCCAGGTTCTGCTAGTCTTGCTCCTTTATTTAATAATAATTCTAAAACTTTATTCGTTGTTGTAATACCACCATGACAATTAATTTCTACTATATCTTCTTTTGTATAAGTATTAGGAGCTTTCATAACTGATACTAATACTTCGTCAATTGTTTCTTCTTTATCTATAATGAAACCATAATTAATTGTATGTGATTTAACACTATTTAAATCTTTTCCTTTGAATATCTTATTTACTATAGAAATTGAATCTTCTCCACTTACTCTTACTATTGAAATTGCTCCAATTCCTAATGCTGTTGATATTGCGGCAATAGTATCATTCATCTATACTCCTCCTTTTTTCCTATACATTATAACATATTATTAATAAAACAAAAAGAACTTTTATAATACTAAATTTCTATTTCTTATTTTTTAAAAGTTCCTTATTTTTTTCAGGCTTTATATACTTTTTTTTAACTTCATCTAGGGTCACTTCTGGTTTTATATCTAAATAAAATATTTCATCTACACTATAATCATTTAATAATCTATTTAGACAGTCTTTTCTATTTTTTTCTTTAAAAAATTCAATATAACTATTACAAATTTCTTTCTTTTCATTTAATTCTTTATCACTTAAAAAACTAAATATATTGTCTATTTTTTTCATATTATATCCATTTTCTCTTATTGTGTATAAAAAGAAATAATCTATTTTGTCTATTCCATGTTTTAAATTATGATATACAGAAATTTCACCAGGAGATAATGCTCTTGTATTCATATTCTCTATTTCTTGTATACTATATTCTTCTAATGTCTGTTTTTGATATTTTTTCAATACCTTATTCATTTGTTCCAAGGCTTTTTTTTCTATTTGTCTTGCTCTTTCTCTAGTAATTCCAAATTCCTGCCCTATTTCAGCAAGTGTTTTTCTTTTATCTGAAATATACTTTTCATATATCATGTAGTATTCCCTAGGTTTTAATATCTTTCTTGCAGATATTAAAAGAATTTGTGTATCTAGAAAATTATTATACGAACTATAATCATCATTTTTATCTTTTACAAATTCTTCTAATTCACTTCCTGAACCATCTTTGTTTTCTATTCTTTTATTTAATGAATCTGCATTAAAGTAATCAATACATTTTTGTTGATTAAGTTGATAATCAGTTATTTGTAATTCTTGTTTTATTTCTTCATCTGTTGGATAGCATTTATATTTTTCATAATATTGTTCTATATATTTTTTGTATTTAAAATTAATTATTTCGACATTAATTGGTTTTTTGATTATTCTATCTTTTTGATCTATATCTCTTTTTATATTTCTTTCCATAGCTTTTACAACATATGTTGAAAATTTTATTTTCTTACTTATATCAAACTTATCAACTGAATCAATTAGTGTGAAATTGCATTCTTGAATTAAATCCGTTAATTCCATTGATTGGCATACATATTGATATCTTTTAGCAATATATATTGATAATCTTAAATTATGTTGTACTAGTTTATTTCTTATATTTATATCATGAGTTTTTTGATATTCACTTATTAATGATATTTTTTCTTCTTCTGTTAGTAATCTATATTTAGATGCCTCTTTAATATATGCACTAAGTACATCATCTAATTCTTCACTATTTTCTTCCAGCTGTTTTATTTCTTCTTCTATTTTCTCTTCTGTTTCTTCTTCTATTTGATTTTCTTGTTCTAAATCAGATAATAATTTACTCATTATTATTTATCCTTTCTTCTTCCTTTTCGTTTTTGTTGTTTTATTCTTTTATTTTGTTCAATATTTGTAGATGGATCTATACTCATTTTAAATATTTTGTTGGAACCATATTTTTCCATATAATCTTTAAAATTATTTTCTATAAACTCTTTTGTTGCAATACTTTCATAAATATCATTAAATGCATTTATTTGTTCTTCTACTTCTCTACTAGAAATACTATTATTTTTTATTAAATAATCTTCTACTCTATAATTTAAAACTTGCTGAGTATATATATAATAGTACTCTTCTGAACTAAGATTTTCTTTTAAATATAAAAATAAACATTTTTTATCTAATTCTAATGGTTTTAAACCTTCTCTTTCTAAATCTATTATTCTGTATTTTTCTAAAACTTGGTGTTTTTTTCTTTTAATACATCTTTTTAATTTTTCTAATGCTCTTTTTTCTTTTATTCTTACTGATTCACCCTCAACATCAAGTATATTTCCTAGCTCTTTTAATGTTAAATTATTCTCACTTATTTTTCTATGATAGATTATATAATACTCTTCTTCTGTTAGAATTTCTTTTGCTGCCTTCATTATTATTAAATCATCTATTCCATTTTCTACTTCTTTCAAATTTTCATCTATTATAGGTATAAATTCTTGAAGTTCATCTTTATCTTCATCTAATAAATTGATCTCATTTAAAGATTTAATATCATAATTACTTATTGTTTTTAAGTATTCAAGAGACTCATCTGTTATTTGTAATTTCTGTTTTATTTCTTCATCTGTTGGATATCTATTGTTTTCTGCATAAAAATTTATTACATATTTATTCTTTTTTAGACTTAATATTTGTAAATATACAGGTATTTTTATAACACGATCCTTCTTAAAAATTTCTGTTTTTATATTATTTTCCATTACTTGTGTTGCATAAGAAAAAAAACTTGCACCCTTATTCTCATCATAGTTTTCTATTGCTAATATTAAAGATATACTACATTCTTGAATTAAATCTATTAGTTCCATACTTTTTCTATTATAAATATGTTTTCTAGCAACCATAACTGCTAAACGTAGATTATGTTTTAAAAGTAAATCTAATAATTCTTTATCCCCTGTTTCATGATATTTTTTTAGTAATTCTTTTTGTTCTGTTTCATTAAAAACTTCATATTTATTTATCTCTCTTCTAAATACTTTTAATGAATCTTCAAAGTCCTTCTCTCTACTCATAATAAGCACCCCTTAAATATTGCCATATATTATAACACTATTTTATCAAAAAGAAAAGAAGAAATTAATCTTCTTTTGGTTTTACTACTACGTATCTATTAGGTTCTTCCCCTTCACTTTCTGTATATACGTATTTATGATTTTTTAATGCTTCATGAATTATTCTTCTTTCATATGAATTCATTGAATCTAATTTAGCTTCTACTTTGCTGTTTTTTACTTCTCTTGCTATGTTTCTAGCAAGGCGTTCTAAATTCTTTTCTCTTTTTAATTTATATTCACCAACATCTATTATGAATTTATATGATTGATTAATTTCTTTTGAAACAATCTGTGATATTACTGTAGACAATGCTTGTAAGTTTTTTCCATTTCTTCCTATTATTAGTGAATCTTGATCAGATATAATAGTATACTTTGGAACTTCATTACTTGTTGTTGTTTCTATATTAGCATTTACTCCCATATCTTTTAATAATTCATAGATTTGACTTTTAATAAATTTTACTACTTCTCTTTTTTCAATTACTTCTATCTCTACTTTTTTAAATAATCCTGTTTTCTTTGATATTTCATTAATTATTAAGTTTTCTTCTGTTTCTTGTAGAGAAAGTGTTGCTTCCTTTACTGCATCTTCATATGTTTTTCCACTAAATGTTCTTTTTTCCATATACTTCTTTACTCCTTTTAACTAATATATTTTGGAATATTGTAAATAAATTTGTTGTAATCCAGTATATTCCTAAAGCTGATGGCATAAATAATGCCATGAAAATGATCATTCCTACCATCATAGTTGGCATCATTTTCATATTAGGATCCATACTTGCATTTGCTGAATTCATTTTAAAAGAGAAATATGTTGATAATCCTATTAATAACATTAATATAATATATATAATCATTGAGCTTGATTGAAATCCTATCATTGGTGTTGTTCCTAATTGCAATCCAAAGAATTTTCCTTCAAATATAGCTGGAGTTCTTTGAACTGCTTCAAAAAATGCTATAAATAAAGGTAATTGAATCATTGAAAATATACATCCAGACATTGGATTAATATTATATTTCTTATAAACCATCATCATTTCTTGGCTTTGTTTTGTCATTGATTCTTGATCTTGTTTATCTTTATACTTGTTTTGAATTTTTGTAATTTCTGGTTGTGCTTTCTTCATTAATTCTGATTGCATAGCTGTTTTTTTAGTAAATGGAAATGCTATTAATCTTATTATTAAACTTACTATTATTAATGAAACAGCATAATTTCCAATTATTTTTCCTAATCTTAATAAAATAAATGCTAATGGTTTTACAAAAAATGTTGTCCATAAACCTTCATATTTTCCACTTGTTATTTTAAATTTGTCACATTCAGGTAATTTTTCTATTTTTACTTTATTTTCTTTATATAATTTAATATTACTCTTATTTGTTGGTCTACAAAGAATGTTAGCTGTTAAACTTTGTCCCGTTTTTTCATTTTTTACAGGTTTATTTTTACTATCAGTTAATGTTTTTGTACATCCTGTTGTTAATAAAAGTAATACTAAAATTAAAAATAATTTTTTCTTAATATTTGTTTTTTTCATTTAGTTCTCCTTTATTTTTTCTATTAAGTTGATATACTTTTTCTCTAACTCTTGATATGCCTTATCTATTCCTGATTGTCTAAATATAATAATAATATCTTTATTTTTTTTATCTAGTAAATTCATATTAGTTGTAATTATCATTCTAATTTTTCTTTTATATTTATTTCTAAATACTGCATTTCCTAGTTTGGTACCAACAGATACTCCATATCTACATTTTGATATATTATTATCCTTATAATATATAGCAAAGCATTCATTTGATACTTTTTTACCATTTTGAATTATATTATTGAAATCAATTCTAGACTTAACTATATCTTTTTTTTTCATAGAAGATTCACCTCTAAAATGTAAAAAACCACTTAAAAAGACAAGTGGATTACTTACAAAGTTTCTTACGTCCTTTACGACGACGACTGTTTAAAATATTTGTTACTTTACGTGCAAAAAAACCATGTTTCTTTGCCATTTTACGATTATTTGGTTGATATGTTCTTTTCATTTCTTCCACCTCCAGACATAAATCTACATTATTATAATAATAAAATTGGTATTTTGTCAATTAATTACTTTAATTTTTAATATATTTTTAATAATTCACAATTTCCACAGGGATGTGGATTCTTTTTTTATACATGTTTATTTAAAATTTGTGGAAAATGTGGAAAACTAAAAAATTCATTGATATATTTGATTTTTGCTTGTTGATAAGTTTGTTAATTATTTGTGGAATAAATTTTTTCTAATTTTTTTATTTATTTTTTGCACAAATTGAAGTAGAATAAATCTTAATTTATTAGTTTTTTTCTTGTAATACAAGGACAAAAATTATTTTTATTTTTTTGTGTTTTTCTATTTATTTTTTATTAAAAGTAGGTTAAACTAATGTTAATTATTAATCTTTATGGGGAGATGGTTGTATGAATGTAGATGTTCTTTGGGCTAATTTTCTGACTCAAATAAAAGAAGATTTATCTTCACTTGCTTACGATACTTGGTTCAAAGATACTTCCTTATATAAGCTAGATAATGGTAAAGCAACCATAATTGTCCCAATGCAAATTCATAAAAAACACCTGGCAGATAAGTATTCAACATTAATTATTGATAAATTAAATAGTATTACTGGAACAAATTTTGAATTAGAATTTTTATTGAGTGATGAAATAGAAGTTGTTGATGAGATAAAAGAAGAAAAACAGATTATTTCAGAAGAAAGTAGGGGAGTACCACCTAATACTTTTCAATCTAATTTGTCATCAAAATACTCATTTGAAAACTTTATAGTAGGAAATAGTAATAAATTTGCTCATGCTGCTGCTTTATCAGTTGCTGAAAATCCTGGTTATATGTATAATCCATTATTTATATATGGTAATAGTGGTTTAGGAAAAACTCATTTAATGCAGGCAATTGGAAATTACATTTCAAAAAATAGTAATAGAAAAGTGTTATATGTTACAAGTGATCAATTCATTCAGGATTTTATAGGAATGAAGAAAAAAGATGAAGATGGTACTAATTTTAATTATGTTGATTTTTTTAAGAATAAATATCGTAATGTCGATGTATTAATAATTGATGATATTCAATTTTTAGGAGGGGCAACACAAACTCAGCATGAATTTTTCCATACATTTAATAAATTATATAATGATAGTAAACAAATTATTATTTCATCAGACAGATCTCCTACTGATTTAAAATTATTAGAAGATAGATTAAGAACTAGATTTACTTGGGGATTAACAGTTAATATTTATCCACCAGATTTTACTTTAAGAACTGAAATAATAAGAAAAAAAATATCTGCTGGAAATTTTGAAAAAGAAATACCAAATGATGTTATTGAATATATAGCATCAAATGTTGGTACAGATGTAAGACAACTTGAAGGTTCTATTACAAGGTTAATAGCATATTCCACAATGATGAGTGGTGTAGAAATAACCTTAGATCTTGCTATAGAAGCTCTAAAAGACTTTATAAATAAAGGAATATCTGAAAAGAATGATGTTCATAGGATTCAAAAAATTGTATCTGAGTATTTTCAAATAACTGTTGAGGATATAAGAAGTAAAAAGAGAAGTTCTAATATTTCTTTTCCAAGGCAAATTGCTATGTATTTATGTAGAAAAATGACCAGTGAATCTTTTCCTAAGATAGGAACAGAATTTGGTGGTAAAGATCATTCTACAGTAATGCATTCAGTAGAAAAAATAGAACAAGAAATTAAAGTAAATCCTGATCTTGCTAAAATAATAGATAAGTTGCAAAAAGATATAGGAAGTGGTAATGTTAATAATAATTAAATATATAACAAATTTTCCACATATAAAAGTTAATAAAAGTATTGAATTATAATAGAAAAATCTAGTTATTAACTTTTTCCACAGTAATAATATAAAAAGTATTTAAAAGAAAGAAGGAATATATATGAAATTAACAATAAAGAAAGATATTTTATTAGAAGCTTTGAATAAAGTTTCAAAAGCAATTTCTACAAAAAATTTAATACCTGTTTTAGCAGGAATAAAATTTGAATTAAAAAAGAAAAAATTAACTCTTACTGCTAGTGATAATGATATTACTATTCAAACATTTATTAATATAGATGAAGATGATGAAAATATTAAAGTGGAAAAAGAAGGATCTATCATAATTCAAGGAAAATATATATTAGATATAGTAAGAAAATTACCAGATAAGTTTATTAACATAGAAGTAGTTGATGAATTAAAAATTCTTATTTATACAGAAAATAGTGAATTTAATTTAAATGGCATAAATGAAAAAGAATATCCAAATATTAGCTTAGATGAAAGTAAATCAAAAGTATTGATTAATAATAATATATTTAAAAGTATAGTTAATCAAACAGCTTTTGCAGCATCTAATGAAGAAATTAAACCAGTTCTTACAGGAATTAATTTTAATATTAGTGATGATAATTTAGAATGTAATTCTACTGATTCTTATAGACTTGCTAGAAAAGTAGTAAAACTTGAAAAATCTTCTAGTGAAAACTTTAATATAGTTATACCTAGTCATAATTTACTAGAATTTAGTAGAATACTAGATGATGATGAAAATGAAAATGTTGAAATTCATGTTACAGGAAGTAAAGTATTATTTGTTTATAAAAATTTGAAATTTCAGTCTAGATTAATTAATGGTACATATCCAAATACTTCAAATTTAATACCTAATGAAGATTTCTTAGTTATTAAAACTAATATTAATGATTTATATGATGTTGTTGATAGAGCAAGTATACTTACTAGTGATAAAGAAAAAAATACAGTTACATTAGAAACAAATGGAAATGTATTGACTTTAAAATCTTCTTCTCAAGAAATTGGTAGAGTAGAGGAAAAAATGGAAGTAGAGAAAAGTAATAATGAAGATATAAGAATATCATTTTCTGCAAAATATATGATGGAAGCATTAAAATCTTTTTCCACAGAAACTGTTGAAATTCATTTTGTAGGAGAAGTTAAACCTATTCTTGTTAAATCTTCTGAAGATGAGACATTAACTCAATTAGTATTGCCAATAAGAACTTATTAAAAAGTTCTTTTTTTTTTTTTTTAATAGATTACAAAATTCGAGTTTTTTCGACACTTGTTTATGATATTCTTTTAATGAAACATTTAAATGTTTCTAAGGGGGAAAAAGAATAATGGATTATGAGATTAATGAAGGAACTTTGGCTGTAGTATCGTTGGGTTCATCAAAAAGTAAAATTTATGAGGATAATAAGGAATATATAGTAGATAATACACCTTTTGAAATTATTGATTATAGTTGCAAATATTTTGGATCCTCATATGAGGGGAGAAAAGAAGGAACAAAATCTATATTACATATAGAATATAAAGTACCAATTATAATAGAGGGGACTAATAATTTAATATTTTTTCCAACTACTTCACCATATTCTGATGATTGTTGTTGGATTTCATTAAAAGATATTAAGAGTGTTAAAGAATATAATAATAAAGGTACAGAAATAACTTTTAATAATAATAAAAAAATAGTAGTTCCTATTTCAAAAAGAATGATTAATAATCAAATTTTAAGAGCATCTAGATTGGATTTAATTATGAGAAATAGAAAAAAAGAAAAAAATAGCTAAAAAAGCTATTTTTTAGTGCATAAATGGCTTATTTATGATATAATATACTTGTATGTATAGGAATACCAAAATAGGGGATAGGTGATAAAATGAGCCGTTTATTTGCGAAAAAATGATAATTAAGAAATTAAATTTGAATAATTTTAGAAATTATTCACGACTTAATTTGGATTTGAATCCAAAGATGAACATATTTATAGGAGAAAATGCTCAAGGAAAAACAAATATTTTGGAAAGTATATGTGTTTTAGCTCTTACTAAAACATATAGATATGGAGTAGAAGAAAACCTTATAAGTTTTGGTAAAAACAAAGCAAAAATAGTTTCTAAAGTAAAAAAAAATAAATTAATTAATACTTTAGAAATTATTATTGAAGAAAATAATAAAAAGATAATGGTAAATAATCAAGAAATAAAAAAAGTTAGTGATTATATATCAAATTTAAATGTTATATTATTTACTCCAGAAGATTTAGAAATAATAAAGGGATCCCCAAATATAAGAAGAAACTTAATTAATATAGAATTAAGTCAGATATCAAAAAAATATTTAAATACATACAATGAGTATAATAAAATTTTAAAAATGAGAAATGAATATCTTAAATTAATATCTAATTCATCAAAAGAAAATAAGATTTATCTTGATATAATTACAGATAAATTTATTGAAAAAGCTATTATAATATATAGAGAAAGAAAAAAGTTCATCGATAAAATAAATGATAGTATAAATAGTATTTATAAAAATATAACTGAAGATGATGGATTAAAAGTAATTTATGAAACAAATATTTCTTTAGATAATTTTGAAGAAGAAAATATTAAAAGTACTTTAAATAATAAATTAAAAAATAATTATCAAAAAGAAGTAAATTATGGTATGACTTTATATGGTCCTCATAGAGATGATTTTAGTTTTTATTTAAATGGTAATAATCTCAAAAACTTTGGATCACAAGGACAACAAAAGATAGCAGTATTATCATTTAAACTGTCGGAAATAGATATATTTAAAGAATATAGTGGAGAAAATCCTGTTTTACTATTAGATGATATATTTAGTGAGTTAGACATAAAAAAAAGAAATAGATTACTTGATTATATAAATAAAGATATTCAGAGTATTATTACAACTACAGATTTAAAAAGTATAAGAAAAAAGAATATAGAGGAATCTTATATTTTTGAAATAAAAAACAAAGAAGTGGAAAGAAGGCAATAAAAATGGAAGAAAAAGTAGAAAATAAATATGATTCATCTGCAATTCAGGTCTTAGAAGGATTAGAGGCAGTTAGAAAACGTCCTGGTATGTATATTGGTACAACTGATGTTAAAGGACTTCACCATTTAGTATGGGAAATTGTTGATAATGCAATTGATGAAGCTTTAGCAGGATATTGTAAAAATATTGAAATAGTTATAAATAAAGACAATAGTATAACTGTAAAAGATGATGGAAGAGGTATTCCAGTAGAAATACATCCAA